>JAUYOQ010000187.1 GCA_030697975.1 Nitrosopumilaceae archaeon
TAGAGTCTTCAGCGCAGCTTATTGCAAATAAAAACTCACTTCAAGATAAAACAAAGCGTGAAAAAATATTTGATATTGTAACTCTGATGCGAGGAGCAGTTCAGGGAAGAAAATACTTGCACATTTATCTAAACGTAAAAGAAGAAAATCTAAAGCGTCTGTTAACCGAAATTTCCTCACTAAAGAAACCAACAGTTAGTCCACTAAGTCAAAAAGGCTGGTACGGTGTAAACACTGTAATTAAAAAGTCCGAATTCTACATGCTGGTTCCAAAGCTTCGAAAGATAGCGCAGGGACTAGTAATACACGAGCCAAGACAGATTCTGGAACTTGAGGAGATAAAACGTGATGAAGAAAGTTGATCAAAATCATCTCTATTCGTAATGTAGACAGTTTTCTAGCCTCAATTACATCAAAAACATCAAAAAATAACAAAAAAATCGTTGAATCAATAATTTATGACGTACAAAAAAATGGAGACCGCGCAGTAAGAAAATACGAAAAAAAGTTTACTGGTGCAACCCTAACAACATTACAAGTATCAAAAAATGAGATAAAGAATGCCTATTATAGAGTAAACAAGGATCAGATAGATGCAATAAAGATTGTAAAAACTCGACTCTACAAAACTGAATCTGTACTAAAAAAAAGACTACAAGGAATTTCAATCACATTAGATGGAACAAAAATAAAAAAAAAATTCATTCCGATTTCTAGTGTAGGCTGTTATGTACCAGGAGGTCTAGCCAAGTATCCAAGTACAGCAGTAATGTCTATTGTGCCTGCAAAGGTTGCAGGCGTTAAAAGAATTGTAGTAGTATCACCACCAAATAAAAATGGAAAAGTAGATCCATTAACACTTGTAGCAGCTGATATCTGTGGTGCTGATGAAATTTACAAGACAGGTGGTGCACAGGCAATTGCTGCGCTTTGCTTTGGGACAAAATCAATTTCCAAAGTAGATAAAATAGTGGGACCCGGCGGTCTCTTTGTTACAACGGCAAAATCAATTATTAGTGAAAGAACATCAATTGATATGGTTGCAGGACCAACTGAGCTAGCAATCATAGTAGATGCATCAGCAGAACCTGAGCTGGTGGCAAAAGATCTTATCTCACAAGCAGAACACAGCACAGATACTAGCTGTTATGTGATTACAACATCACAATCATTTGCAAAAAAGGTAAGAAATGCTGTTGAACAAAATATAAGAAGAATAAAAAGAAAAGAAATTGTAAAACAAAGTCTCGAGACAAACGGATTTGTTGCTGTCTGTAAAAGTAATGATGATGTAATAAAACTAGTTAACAACTTGGCTCCAGAGCACTTGGAAATTATTACAAAAAACCCACAAGTACTAGCATCCAAAATAAAAACCGCAGGCTTAGTATTAATTGGAAAAAACACACCATCGTCTGCAAGTGACTACCTTCTAGGCTCAAATCACATACTTCCAACAAACGGCTTTGGTAAAACAAGAGGTTCACTGTCGGTACTTGACTTTATGAAATTAAACACACAAATCGAATCATCAAAAACCTCGTTGCAACGCATTTCAAAATACATGAGGACACTAACATCAGCAGAGAATCTTCCAAACCACTACGAAGCAGTAAGGAGCAGATTGTAATGAAAAATAATTGGTTCCAAAGAAGAGTAGAAGAAATATCTAAGCTACGTGGATATCAAAAGCCGGATCTACACCCTGGAGTTTTAAAGCTTGATTCAAACGAAAATCTTGCAATAAACAAGCAGTTTCAGTATGAACTTATCGATAATGCCAAAAAAAGATCCGATGTAAGAGAATATCCACTTGGTAAAGTCGAAAATCTCATCCAAGCATTGTCAAAATATCTCAAAATAAGCCCAGCAATGATTGGTGTTGGAAGCGGTTCTGATCAAATTCTTGACTTGATACTTGCAAACTTTGCAACAAAAAAAACCAAAATATTGACTTCCGATCC
>JAUYOQ010000204.1 GCA_030697975.1 Nitrosopumilaceae archaeon
TTTACTGCTGGCTCTACACAAAGAACATTTTATCACGTATTTACGTCGTCTGGTTCTAATGCAGCAAATGACAGTACGGGTCTTATTGATATTGCATCAAAGCTATCAAACCTAGGTTTTGACAAAAACGGTAAACTGTCTTTAAATCTTGGCTCTATATCTGAGCTAAAAACAAACCAGATTCAACCATCGAGCACAGTTTCTGATGGTACTACAACATTTTCAAATATTGTAACTTTTGCTGAAACAGAGCCAAACTCTGGAATTTTTATAAATTCTGATCATCAAGGCAAATCAAACGTTAAAATTTCAAGTTCTGCGCCTAGAGGACAAAGTGCAATAATAGAATACAACTCAAAATCTGCATCTATTGTATCTGGTACCACTACAGCATCGATATCTCTTGGGGGATCAAATACAGCCAAGTCAATGCAACTTTCTACACTGATTCCAGGCAAAAAATTTGCAGTGACATTAGTTGATCCTGATCAAAATCTAAGTTCGATGAAAAAAGACGATTTTCATGTTTATAACAGCACGGCAATCATTCCTTCAATCCAGATAGGAAACCCAATCACACTAGAAAAGACATCTGCAGTCAAACTCTTTCTTGCATCTGGAACTGATCTGACCACAGACGGCATTTCTTCAATTTCATTTAGAGTAAATGATACTAATTCTGATATTTTACTAATTGATACACGAAGTGTTAGTCCAGCAACCGATTTTGAAAAAATTTCAATCAACCTTGGTATAACTGCAGACACACTTCAAAATCTGTTAATTGATGACGATGAATCAGACACTGATGGAACAAACTGGATTAATTACGATTTTAGATCATTTCAAAATCAACTTGGCATTACCGACTTTTCAGATACAACTATGACATTATTTTTTGGAAGCTTGAGTGGCTCTAGCGTCACAATACTAGACAAAGGCGATATCTCAAGTGCAAAAGGACTAGTACAAATAGACAATGAAGATGTAGTCTCAATAAAAAGCAAAACAGGGACAGTGTTCTTGGTCATAAACTTTGATTCAACATCCGATACTACTGATGCAGGAAGAATAGCAAGTGAAACAGACAGGCAACCAATAGTGTTTGATCT
>JAUYOQ010000030.1 GCA_030697975.1 Nitrosopumilaceae archaeon
TGTTACCCAAGCTGCAATTAGTAATTATATCAGGGGCACGCGAGGTGATCCGAAGCTAATTACAAAATTATTATCTGAAGAGCAAGTTGCAAAGATGATTGATGAGATTAGTGACAACCTTGCATCAAACATGGCATACACACCAGCAAGTCTTTCAAAATTTATTGGATTATGTAATTATATAAAATCCAGCTTGTTAATTTGTGATATACATCACAATTTAGAATCACATATAGATGAAACCATATGCAAAGAATGTGAAAACATGCTTCTAAAAGGACCAGGAAGCGTATACTAGAATTTTCATTTTGACAAAATAATTTCAATTGTTGAAAGCATTCTTCCTATGCCATTTGGAATCTCGCTATCTACTGTAATGTTTTGAATCTGTGAATTTCCTTTCAGCATCTTTTCTGTTATTATATTTGCTATCGCAACAGCAGTTGGTATCGTAGTCCCCCTTGCCTTAATAATCACCTTCCCTGTTTTCCCAAATAATTCCATTACTTCTAGTACATTTTTCATGACATTTTCATCACGAACAACAAAAACATTTTTATGAAAACCTACTTTTTCATCTGCTATAATTGATGTAATTGCCAGATCCGTATCTGTCATGAGCAATTAATCACAAGAATTTTTTCTTTTAAATTTTATCGATGATTCATCCATTAATCAAAATATTCGATCGGAATATTTTGGTAATCGCCATTTGGGAGTACCCTTCTAACAGTAATTGGGATTGCTTTTTGCTCAAGTTCTTCCATGGCTATATCAAGTGATGTCCTTGCGTCTTTTGGAATCGGTATAAACGGAGGTGCCCCAAGTGAAAGTTGCAGTGCTCTTGCTCCCATAATTCTTGCTTTTTCAAATCTTGTTAGAGTCGGTGGTCCAATCTGCACTTTTACTTTTCCTGTAGCAAGCATTTCTTTTGGTTCATGTATAGGATCGATTTCAATAACCTCTCTTTCTTGAATCACCTTGCATTCTTTGTCAATCTGTTCTTTTTCTTTTTCTGAAATCTCTTTTCCTGCCTCTCGTACTTTTCTGTAAGCTGTTATTGCATCGGTCACCTGTTGCGCTACAAGTGGTTCTTCTTCAACTTCTTGAATTACAGGTGTTGCAGGTTCTTCTTCTACTTCCTCAGTTTCTTCTAGTACTACCTCTTGATCATTTGCCTCAGACAAGTGTCAAAAACTTGCAAAGTCCGTTATATATTCCAAGCCAACTTTATGATTAAATAATGAGCTTCAACACTTGTCGAAGTGTGGAGTCAGCTTCTGTATCAAAAATAAAACTTGTTCTTGAGATTAAAGGGAAGGCAAAGCTTGATTGTGAACTAAAACGTCATCTTTCTCCGCGTACTGTTAGAATAATATCAAGGAAATTGCCTCTAGAAGGAAATGCACATCTTTTAACAAATGGAATTGCCTATGTTGAATCATCAATAGAATCTGGAGTTGAAAGACAACGAAAAGAGTTCAAAAAAGGCGACATTGCATTTTTACCAAACAATGGAAGCATCTGTTTTTTCTTTGAAGACACAATATCTACCAAAGCTATGAGCCCGCTTGGGAAAATTATCTCAAACATAGATGCATTAAAAGACGTAAAATCAGGGGATGTTTTTTTGCTTTATCAAGCTACTGGCTGATATATGTGGTGTCCACTATAGCCGCCTATTCTTTTAACAGCACCTGAATCAAGTAACTTTTTCAAATATGAATTAGCGGCAGAAATTTTCACACCTGTTTGTCTTGCAAGTTCTTGAACAGTAAGAACTTTGGCACCTTTAATGAACTTCATTGCTTGCTCTTCGTTTACTATGACAGAAATTTCAGATTTTGATCCCTCTGATTTTTCATGCTTTTTGCCTTTTTTCTTTGCTCCAGATGTTTTTGATGTCTCATCTGTTTGTGATTTTTCTTGTTGTGCTGGAGATTTTTTCTTTGCGCCACCCATTGAGTGATTTTGCATTTAATCCTATTTATAAACGATTTATGGTGTTACAAATTAGCAAATCTTGTTTGCTAATTGTTTTTGGATTTAATGTTTACAACAAGAATATATCAAGAAAAATGATTCAACTTGCATTTATTTCAAGTATAAATAATATAATGTAAAAGAAGTATTATGGGAGTAATTGCCAAGGGTGCAAAGTGTACCGTTGAAGGGTGTAGCAATGACGGAATTCGTTCCTTAAACATAACCAAAGTTGAAAATGCCGGCTTACGTGTTTCGTCAGGCAATAAAAAATCCGTATTATGTAAAGAACACTACAAACAATGGAAAAAAGAGACTAAAGAGGACAGGGAACTAGAACGTGCAAGATATGACAGATTCTAGCTATCGTTGATGTTGTTTTTGTAGCTTTCTTGTAGTTTTAAAAAAATCACGTTGAAGCTTGGCATAGTAAGAATCTATTTTTGTGTATAGACGTTTTGGTTTTCGTTTTTTGTGTTTACTTAGAACATACCAGGCAAGTATTGGAAATGCTATAGTAGAATCAGCATAAACTGTTACAGTGTCTTCATGTGCATCCTGAACCTTTCCCCAGCTCTTTCCTTCCTCAAGTGTAGCACCAGACAGTCCACCAGTATCTGGCCGTGCATCTGTAATTTGAATAATATAGTCTTGGCCTCCGTCATTTCTTCTTAAAATCTGATCCAATAGCGGGCCTGTCTGCTGCGCAGTATTTTTTGGAACGCCTCCTCCAAGTTCTAAAATTCCTGATTTTTTTGAGTTATACAGGATTGCAGCCTGTTCTAGTATCTCTTTTGTAAAATCATGATAGTAAATATGGTTGTGTAATCTATGATATGCCATGTTTAATGCCACTGAAGAATCACTCAAAGTTCCAATATACACTGGGACATCATAGTCATATGCACTAACGATAAAGCTTCGCTCTGGGTGTTTTGATTTTTCTTTGCTGATTTTTCCCATTATATTACAAAGTTTTGCGCTGGTAAATGACTCGTTTACTAAATTTGTTTTAAACATTTTTTGAACAATTTGGTCTTCTGCCTCAAGTGTTTCATAATATTTGATGTACACATCCCTTATTCGAACAATCTCTTTTTCATAAAGGACCATGTCGTCTACCTCAAAGTGACCCTGCTTTATTGGAAGGCCCCATGCAAAGTGATCTTCATGGTAAACATTTGCACCAGTTGTGATTATCCAATCAACAAAACCTCGCTCAATTAATGATTTTATTATGCCCCCAAAACCAACAGGTGTCATTGCGCCAGCAACTGTAAGGCATATTGTAGCGTCCTGCTGAATCATTTTTGAATATACTTTTGCAGCTTCGCCAAGTTTACGTCCATTGTATCCAGAACCGGCATAAATTTCGATTAAATCCTCGATTTTCATTTTTGGATCAAGTTTTATGTGAGGAATGTTTTTTCCACGGAAATGATGATGATCCATTGATGAAAATTCTCTTGTCTAGGAGTAAATAATACTTGCGAATAGAACTAGATTATTATAAAAGAAATATTCTGGAAACGTTTTACAAAAAACTATCATGAAAATTATCGATTTAACAAATCCGCAACGAGTAAACCAAGCGCCTGATAAAAAAATAACCCTGCTGTCATCAGGAAATTACATCGAACAAGGCTTTCAGATCAAAACTATTCAGCTAAGGCTTTACATTGAAAAAATCGATGAAAAACTAGGCCCTTTTTCATTAATTACCACACTTGTAGAGACAGACAAGGGCTCAATTGAGATGTTATACGATGAAGGATATCGCGGGGCAGACACGCTTGAGCAAACTGCTGACTTTTTAAAATCACACCTTGGATTATCTAGTCTAATTTTGCGTTCTGTAATAGCATTAAAAGAAGCAAGCAAAAAACAGAATACACAATAACATTTAATTCAATTACATATTCAGTGTCAAAATATGCGGATTTTACAATTACATTGTGATAATATAGAATACAGTCCAATAAAAAAAGAGATTTCTTCAGCAGAAGATACTGATCCTAAACCAAAACGATTTGAAGAAATCGTAGTTGCATTTGTTGCAGTTGAAGAAGGCGACGATAAAACAGTTGCAGCAAACGCTATCTTGCAAATTAAAGACTCGATGAAAAAAATTGGCTGTCAAAAACTTCTATTATATCCATATGCACATCTAAGCTCAACCCTAGCGTCTCCCAATACTGCACTTTCTGTCTTAAAAGAAATGGAATCTCTTGCATCTGATCTAGAAATTTATCGAGCCCCGTTTGGGTGGACAAAATCTTACAAATTGCAAGTCAAAGGACACCCATTAGCTGAAAATTCTAAAGTCATTACAAAAGAAAGTGTAGATGACAATTCATCAATTGCGCTAAAAACTGAATCAAAAATCAAGTCATTTTGGCATATAATGACTACAGATGGCAAAATGCACGATATTGGCAGCTTTAATTTCTCAAAACACAAGAACTTGGAAGTTTTAGCAAAATATGAAGCTGCAAAAAAAAGATCTGTCGATGAACCTTCACCACATGTGAAGTTGATGAAAAAAATGGCGATTGCTGACTATGAACCAGCATCTGATTCAGGCAATATGAGATTTTATCCAAATGGCAGACTAATCAAATCATTAATCGAGCATTACGTAAATGAGAAAGTTCACGAGTATGGAGGACTCGAAGTAGAGACTCCGATAATGTATGACTCTCATCATCCAAGTCTTGAGAGTTATTTTAACAGATTTCCTGCAAGACAATATAACATAAACTCTGAAGGAAAACATCTTATTTTGAGATTTGCTGCATGCTTTGGCCAATTTCTTATGGCAACAGATTTTCAACTGTCATACAAGACAATGCCGCTTAAACTCTACGAACTCACTCGTTACAGTTTTAGACGCGAGCAATCAGGTGAGCTAGTAGGCCTTCGACGACTAAGGGCATTTACAATGCCTGATTGCCATGCATTTTGCACAGATATGAAACAGGCAGTTGATGAATTTAGAAAACGATTTGACTTGTCACGTAATGTAATACATGGATTAGGTCTTGAAGAATCGGACTATGAAATGGCAATACGATTTACCGAAGATTTTTACAATGACAATAAATCATTAATTGAAGAAACAGTCAAAAAAAATGGAAAACCAGTACTTGTCGAGATGTGGAAAGAAAAATTCTTTTATTTTGTCTTAAAATGGGAGTTTAACTTTATTGATAATCTAGGAAAGGCATCTGCACTTTCAACTGATCAAATCGATGTAGAAAATGGACAAAGGTACAACATTACCTTTGTAGATGAGCAAAACAAACCTCAATTTCCAATAATTTTACATAATTCGCCAAGCGGTGCCATTGAGCGAGTAATTTACGCCCTACTTGAAAAGGCTGCAAAAGACTCTAGAGAAGGGCGAAAACCTCACTTTCCATTGTGGCTTGCGCCAACACAGGTTAGAATAATTCCATTAAAGCCAGAATTTCTTGAATATTGTGAAAAACTGGCAGATAATATAGGCAAAAAAAACATTCGCGTTGACATTGATGATAGAAACGAAAGCATTGGAAAAAGAATAAGAGATGCAGAAACTGAATGGATACGATACAGCTTAGTCATTGGCGAAAAGGAGATAAGCTCTAAAAATCTCAATGTTAGAGATAGAGAATCAGGCTCGGTAAAGGAAATATCAATGGATGATTTTGTTTTAGAGGTTCAAAAGCAGGTTGAAGGAAAACCCTCTTCACCACTCAATTTTGCAAGACATGTGTCTGAAAGACCGCAAATCATGGTATAATGGTGTTTGAAAATGAGCTATCTTGATCTATATCTAAACAAAAATCCGTTAATTACTAGCCCCAATGAAGGAGGAGAATCTTTAGTAATAGTATATGGAATACCATTTGATTCTACACATTCATTTAGACCAGGAACAAGATTTGGTCCTGACGCAATAAGAAGTTCATTTAATAATATTGAAATTTTTATGCCCCAGTTCAACGTTGACTTGGAATCAGTAAATATCCAAGATTTGGGAAACACTGCTCATACAGTAGTTGCAACACAGATGTTAGACATGGTTTCAAAAATAACATCAGAGCTTATTTCACAAAACAAGCAACTAATAATTTTAGGCGGTGAACATCTAATAACATTAGGTACGTATCCATGTTTTCCAAAAAACACTGGATACATTGTGTTTGACGCTCATTATGATTTACGTGATGAATATGCTAATACTAAGCTAAGTCATGCTGCATACTTGAGACGCATAGTCGAAAATCAAGGCTCTGACACTATTGTTCATGTTGGAGCTAGAGCCTATGTAAAAGAAGAGATGGCATTCAAAAAAGAGAATAATGTCAAAAGCATAACTGACAGAGAGATTCGAGACGGAAAAGCTGTTAAATTAATCAAAGACGCTATTTCTGTTTTTGATAAAATGTATGTTAGTATAGATTTGGATGTCTTAGATCCTGCCTTTGCTCCAGGTGTTGGCAATCCTGAGGCAGTAGGAATAACATCAAGAGAACTATATGATATGATATGTGCGCTTGAAGACAAACACATCGTTGCAGCAGACATTGTTGAACTGTGTCCAGACTTTGATAATGGCTCTACGGCGGCCATTGCTGCAAGACTAATGTCTGCAATTATTGCGATGAATATTAAATGAAAAATTTACCTATCATTTCTTATATATTCATGAAAGTTAGCTGAATTCAATGTTAAACAACTTGAGAAATTTGCTTCAGCCTCATCTGGAAAAACTTGGACGTGGGTTTTCAGCAACAGGTTTATCTGCAAACTTCTGGTCTGCAGTAGGACTAGGATTTGCTTTTGCAGCTGCTGTAGTTTATGGACTACAATTAGAACATTCATTGATATTTGGTGGAATACTTCTTCTAGCCTCAGGATTTTTTGACATCGTTGATGGACAAGTAGCTAGATTTACAAAAACAACCTCAAAAAAAGGCGCCTTTCTTGATTCTGTATTTGATAAAATTGCTGAAGTTGCAATCTTTCTTGGAATTTTAATTGGAAATTATGCTGAACCACACTTGGTATTTTTAGCAATCACGCTTTCATTACTTGTTAGTTATACTCGTGCAAGAGCAGAGTCTGTTGGAATCATACTTCAGGGCATTGGCATTGGAGAAAGAGCGGAACGTTTGCTTGTTATTGCAGTAATAGGTATGATTAGCTTTATGGAATATGCTGTAATAGTTGTTGTAATAATAGCAGCAATTACCTTTGTTCAACGAGTTATCGTAACTGCAAAACGTTTTGGTTAAATCAGTACAGTCTGCCGCGGTCTCGTCTACTTGCTTCTGATCGAATCTTTAGTATGCCAAAGTGAATCGCACATGAAATGCAGTACCATTTTAGCACACGTGGTGATGCAATGTATGCACCTTGTGCCCTGAGCTCTTTTGCAAGGCTGTGCTCAACGAGATTTAATCGTGATGTTACTTTTTTTGCTTTGTCTCTTGGAACAGTAGCGCCACAGTTTGTACATTGGATGCGGCCTGAAGCACCTTTTCCGCCTTTCTTGCGTCCTCTACTTGCACGTTTTAGTGGCATGCTGATTACATCACACCCATCTTTATAATATGTTGTACTGAGAAAATGTAGTAAAAGTTACTCAAAAAAACTGTTTTTGCTACTAATTTCTGTGCCAAAGATTTAAGCAACTTTGGTATCCCATAAACTATGAGGGGGCTATGTCATACCTGCTTGACCTCAAATGTAGAACTAGTAGTATTCAAAGGACAAATTTTATGCAAATCGTGTTTTGAAAAAATGAAGACAAAAAACTAAATCAAGGAAAATTTTCTGATTACAGATGAAACTAGATATTTTCTCACATTGTACTATTGATACAATTGAATTTGATGACTCTGTAACAGAGCAGATAGGTGGTGTTGCCTGTTATGGTGGGCTTACTGCAAGAAAACTAAAGTTTGATGTTAATCTTCATACTAAATTTGGTCCTGATTTTCCACACGATGAATATCTTGTAAAAAATAAATTAATACATAACAATGCACAATCAAACAAACCAACAACGAGGTTTACAATCAAATTATCTGGTGCAGATAGAACGATGTATCTTACAAATACATGTGAGCCTATTGAATATAGGGCTTCAAAAGCAGATGGCTTTTTGGTAAGTCCTGTATTTAATGAAATATCTTCTTTAGTATTTGAAAATTTAAAAAAAGACTGTGATTCTATTTTCCTTGATCCGCAAGGATTTTTGAGAAGATCTGATGCTGGAAAAAAAGTATTTCTTGAAAAAACCAACATCAATCTTTCAAAAATTAATGCTATCAAGTTAAGCTATGATGAAATTAAGACATTATCTGATGGCGCAACAGTTGACGATATGAAAAGCATACAAAAAAGGGGGGTTAAACATGTACTTCTTACAGATAAAAAGGAAATTTCTCTTCTTGTAAATGATAGAATTTACTCTATTACCTTGCCAAATAATGAAGTATATGATACAACAGGATTAGGGGATATTTTTTTCACTACGTTTTGTTGTACTTTGTTAAAGGAAAATGATTTTCTTTGGGCATTATGTTTTGCCGGAGGAGCTGCTCAGGCAGCACTTGACACAAAAGAATTTGGATTAAAAAAAATCCCAGAAAAAAACAACATTGAAACAAATGGCTCTTATTTCTATAATACTGTAAAGTTCAAACAAGTTTAGGCTTTTATTGTACATATTCTTGTATTTGCACTATGCAAGTTGGCATAGCAGGAACAGGGCTAAGTGAAGCTACCTCAAAAATGATAAAAAAAGAGCTAGACGAACATGGCATTACATCTTTTTACGTATTAACAAAATCAAAACTACAAGATATTGATTGTATAGTAGTTCTAGGTGGAGATAAAGGTGTTCGAAATTATTTTCATAAAAATCCTGATTCCACAATTCCAGTATTTGGCATAAGCGAATCAGAATCAAGCGGTTTTCTGGCACAAATTGATCTAAAGGAATTTCCAGCTTATGTAACTCGATTAAAAAAACAAGATTACAAAGTAGAAGAAGTACCAAGAATTAGTGTAAAGATAGATGGAAAGGCAGTATACCCGGTACTAAATGATGTTGCTGTTTTTGCATCAAAGAGTGCGATGCTAATGGAATACATCTTGCGTGTAAACGGCGAAGAGGTGTGGCATGATAATAGTGACGGGGTGATAATATCTACGCCTATTGGTTCATCTGCATATTCAATGTCTGCTGGGGGGCCTGTAATTTTTCAAGACTCTCCTGTATTTGGAATTATATCAGTAAACTCACTTGATGTTACACGCAGGCCACTTGTTGTATCAAATACCAGCCTGATCGAAATCGATGACATCTCTGCAAGAATTTATTGTGAGGTTGTTTTGGACGGAATTGATCGATTCAGAGTCAACAAGGCAGTAGATGCAACAAAGTTTGTTCCATCTGCATACCTAATACGAATGAAAAAAGATTCTACAGCAGTTTCTGCACTTGCAAAAAAAGTCAAGCTAGCAGAAGAGTTACTTCACATGCCACCAAGCTCAAAATTGCTTCTAAAGATTTTGGAATATGAGGGGGTAATGACACAAAAAGAATTGGCAACAAAGACGCTTTTGCCAGACAGAACAGTACGACTTGCACTTAGCCACCTATTGGAAAAAGGTTATGTCAAAAGAAAGATCTCTATGCGTGACGCAAGGCAAAAAATTTACGAGATTGCAAAACTAGGCTAACTGTTAGAAGCTGCTCTTACAAACGCTTCAAATGATGCTTCAGGAAATCCAGGCCTGCTGCTAAATTCTGGATGAAATTGTACTCCAAGGTAAAATTTATGCGAAGGAATCTCCAATATTTCCATTCTTTTACCCCCATCACTTTCAGCTGAAAAACTCATCCCCTTTTTCGTTAGCTCGCCTAGGTATTCTTTATTGATTTCATATCTGTGTCGGTGTCTTTTAGTAATTAGATTTGATTTGTAGATTTTATGTGCAAGTGAATTTTCCTTAACGTTAATTTGATTTGCTCCTAGTCGTAATGATCCTCCCATGTTTGATACATTCTTTTGCTCTGGTAACAAGTCAATTATTGGATGTTTTGTTGTTGGTGTAATTTCAGTAGAGTTTGCATCATCAAAATTACAAGCATGTCTTCCAAACGCAACAGCAGCAAGCTGAAATCCAAAACAGATTCCAAGATAAGGAATATTTTTTTCACGTGCAAAATTTGCTGTTTTTATTATTCCTTCAGAACCACGTACTCCAAATCCACCTGGAATCAAAATGCCATCAAACTTTGCTAAATTCTCAATGTTTCCATTTAATGTTTCAGAATCTATCCACTCAATAGATACTGTCTTTCCAATCTTTGCCCCTGCATGTACTAGTGCTTGGTTTACGCTGACATAGCTATCTGCCAAGGTAACATATTTTCCAACCATTGCTATGCTTACTTTATTGTTGGCAGGTTGCAGTGATTTTACAATAGAATCCCATTTATCCCAATTAGCAGATGCATTTACAAGTCCTACCTTTGCAAATTTTTTAAAGATAAGATCCACTATACCTTGATCATATAATGTCTGTGGTACCATGAAAATTGATGAAACGTCATGACATGAAAAAACATCATTAACCGAAACATTTGAAAACAAGGCAATTTTTGTCTTGGCAACATCTTGCAGTGGCGTTGTGCATCTTACAGTAAGTATGTCTGGTTGAATACCTATTCTTCGTAATTCTTGAACGCTATGTTGTGTTGGTTTTGTTTTTTGTTCACCAACAACATCAAGTGAGGGTGCAAGTGTAACATGTACAAAAAAGACATTTTGAGGTCCATCTTCGACGCGCATTTGTCTTAGCGCTTCAAGGAAAGGAAGGCTCTCAATATCTCCTACTGTTCCTCCACATTCGACTACAAGCATATCGAGATTTTCGTCTTTTGCGATTTTGCGTATGCGATTTTTTATTGCATCAGTTACATGAGGAATTATCTGCACACAGGCACCAAGGTATTCGCCTTTTCTTTCTGCCTCTATTACACTTGAGTATATCTGGGCAGTTGTAATATTGTGTGATTTAGGTATGTTCTGGTTTAGAAATCGCTCATAGTTCCCTATATCCATGTCACATTCGCCGCCATCTTCGGTGACAAACACTTCGCCATGTGCTATTGGATTCATCGTTCCTGCGTCATAGTTTAGATATGGATCAATTTTGACGCATGAAACCTTTTGATTAGATAATTGTAATAATTTTGCAATAGATGATGATACTACGCCTTTGCCAAGGCCAGACATAACTCCGCCTGTTATGAAAATAAATTTTGTCTGCACATATGGGTATGAAGAATCCTGTTTTTAATCGTTTTCTAAATAAAATAATTATTTTTATTCAAAATTTATGATTTTGTTGCCTGTTTTAGTTGTCTAGTAAAGGAAGCAAGCCTTGATTCTATTTTGTTAGATGGGGTATTTTCAATAAGCCTCAAAAACGCGCTTCCTACTATTACTGCATCTGCGCCTAGCGACACAAAACGCTTGACATCACTAGCAGATGATACGCCAAAACCCACTCCTACAGGAATTTTCCCATTGACAATTTTTTTTGTGTTTTTAACTGCATTGATAGTATATTTTTGAATTTTTCCCTGCATTCCAGTGGTTCCATACATAGAAACAAGATACAAAAATCCAGTTGTTGCCTTTGTAATTCTTTTTATTCGATCTTTATTGGTGTTTGGCGATACAAGAAAGATCGTATCAATGTGATTTTTTCTTGCAGCCTTGAGATATTCGCTTGATTCCTCAATTGACATATCGGGCAGTATGATTCCATCAAGCCCTAACCTTTTTACTTTTGAAAGAAACTTGTCGTAACCATAACTATACAAAATGTTTGTGTATGTCATTAGCACTAGTGGAATCTTTGTTTCGCGTCGAATTTGTTTTAAAATTTTAAAAAATTTTTCAAGTTTTGTGCCCTTGTTTAATGATATAGTACTAGCATTTTGTATTACTGGTCCGTCTGCTAGCGGGTCAGAAAATGGAAAACCAAGCTCAATTATGTCAGCTCCGCCTTGAATCAAACCACGAATAGCTGAAACTGTATCTTTTTCATTTGGATATCCTGTCATCAGGTATCCAATCAATGCCTTTTCGTTTTTGGAGTAAAGCTCCTTAAATTTATCTTGAATTCTTGACATTTTTCTTTAGATATTCTTCAACTACTTCGACGTCCTTATCACCACGTCCGGACAAAGTAACAACAAGTGACTCTGATTTTGATCTAGTTTTTGCAATTTTTATTGCCTCTGCTACTGCATGTGCAGACTCTAAGGCAGGAATTATTCCTTCACTTCGTGTAAGTAACAAAAATGCATCAATTGCTTCATCATCTGTAGCACTGCTATATCTTACACGTTTTGTATCCTTTAGATACGCATGTTCTGGTCCTACGCCTGGATAATCTAGCCCAGCTGAGATACTATGTGTTTCTTTAATCTGACCTTCTTTGTCTTGTAGCAAATACGTCATCATACCATGTAAAACTCCTCTACTTCCGGCGTTTAGTGTTGCAGAGTGATAATCTGTTCTAAGGCCATGTCCTGCAGCCTCTACCCCAATCATTTCTACGTCATCATCTAGCATCGGGTAAAACGTGCCTATGGCATTAGAGCCACCTCCAACGCATGCAATTACTGCATCAGGCATTTTTTTTGTGATTTCTTTCATCTGTTTTTTTATTTCTTCACCAATTACAGCTTGAAAGTCTCTTACCATCATAGGATATGGATGTGGACCTACTGCAGAGCCCAACAAATAGTATGTTGTCTCTACATTTGTAATCCAATCACGTATTGCTTCATTTATTGCGTCTTTAAGAGTTTGAGATCCTGATTTTACTGGATGGACCTTTGAGCCCAAAAGATTCATTCTAAAAACATTTAGCTTTTGTCGGATTGTGTCTTTGTATCCCATATAGACTTCGGATTTTATGCCAAGACATGAACAAGCCATAGCTGTTGCTACGCCGTGTTGGCCTGCTCCAGTTTCTGCAATAACTCGCTTTTTTTTCATCTTCTTTGCAAGAAGGGCCTGGCCAAGTGTGTTGTTGATTTTATGAGCTCCTCCATGAAGAAGATCTTCTCTTTTCAAATAGATCTTTGCGCCACCAACTTTTTTGGTTAGATTTTTTGCAAAGTAAAGCGGAGTTGGCCTTCCAGCATAGCTTTTAAGATAATAATCTAGTTCTTTTTTGAAGCCTTTGTCGTTTTTGAATTTGAGATAATTTTCTGCTAATTCTTCGATTGCAGGAACCAAAGTTTCAGGAACATATTTGCCTCCAAACTCCCCAAATCTGCCATTCTTGGGTAACATGTTCTTCATATGGAATTCACCAATTGTCTCACAAATGTTTCGATATTATCGCTTTTCATTATGCTAGAGCCTACAAGAAATGCACTTGCACCACAGTCATGTAAAAATTGTATATCCTTAGGAGTTTTTATCCCGCTTTCTGATAAAATAATCCTTGATTTATCAAATCCATCAAGAACAATTTTTGTAGTTTTTATGTCTATTTCAAGGGTGTCAAGGTTTCGATTATTGATGCCAATTAGATCTGCATTGGTTTTAAGCGAATTTTCAAACTCAGTTTTTGTGTGTGATTCTATTAGAACTCTGAGATTTTTTTTGTGAGCATAATCTACATACGCATCAATTTCCTTTAGATATCTATTATCAAAGAGTGATTCTATGAGCAAAATATAGTCTGCTCCTAGTTTTTGAGCAGCATCTATTTGGATCTTATCTATTACAATATCTTTCATTAGCAGTGGAACCTTCACATTTTGTCGTATTTTGATAAAAAATTCTGGCGACCCATCAAAAAGATATGGTTGAGTAAGTACTGACAAGCCAACTGCACCACCTCTTATCATTGAATTTGCTATTGCAATTGGATCTGATGTGGTACGGATTTTTCCTAATGATGGAGAAGAAAATTTTACTTCAGTAATGATTGGTGCATGATTGTTATTTTTGATTAAATTAATTAAATCCATTTGAGATTTTTGTAATTTTTCAGCGATTTCATAAACTCCTTCATCGATTGCTTTTTGAGAATTTTGAATCAATTTTTGTAATACGTTTTGCATTATGTTTCTAACTCCTTTAACATACTTTTGTTGCCACAAAAAGAAATGAATTCTTTGAACAGCTTGTAGGCTTTTTCACTTTGTAATGTGTCTAGTGCAATATCTATTGCAGATGAGAAATTATCTGCTATGTCTGCAACAATCAAACCTCCAGCTGCATTAAGTGCAGTAGTTTCTATCATTGCTTTGTTTGCTGAGCAGTTTAGAACGGATACAAAAGCATCAATGGCGTTTTCTTTTGTGGTTACCTGAAGTTGTTTAATTTCAGATTTTTTAAGACCAAATTCTTGTGGATCTAAAACAAGTGTTTCAATTTTTTCATTTTTTAATAAACAAACAAGATTTTTTGATGTTGTAGATAATTCATCTAGTCCATCTTTTGATCTTACAGCCATTATCGTCTTTGCGTTTTTTTTCTTTAACAAATTTGGTACTCGTTCAAGAAAATTCTCTGAAAAAACCCCAATCAATTGATTTTTTACGTTTGCTGGGTTGCATAATGGGCCAAGAAGATTAAAGGCAGTTCTTGTACCAATCATTTTTCGTGCTTTGGCCACATTTTTCATGGCAGGATGGAATTTTTGTGCAAACATAAAGCCTATTCCAAATTTTTCAATAATCTGCGTAATTCGCTCAGGCGATGCATCCAGATCATAGCCAAAATACTCAAAAATGTCTGCACTTCCGCACATACTTGAAACTGCGTGATTTCCATGCTTTGCTACAGCTCCGCCTGAGGCTGCAATCACAAATGCAGCTGCAGTAGATACGTTAAATGTCATCATGTTATCGCCGCCTGTCCCACACACATCAATCA
>JAUYOQ010000213.1 GCA_030697975.1 Nitrosopumilaceae archaeon
TGTTTGTAGGAATTATTTTGATAAACGGCGCCTCGTCTTCCTTCCATGGCTGGTTTCTTACCCATTCAAATTTTTTATAAAAAACGTTATAGATTTCTGAAAACTCTTTGCCTTTTTCAAGTATTATGGCATCACCTTGTATGCAGATTGCTTTGTGAGATGATGGTAGATATTTGTCGATTACAACTGCAATCTTTGGATTTTTTTCCAAGTTTTTGAACGCTCTAGTTTCATAATCTGTTGCAATGTATATTGTATTATTGTATAATGCATAAGAAACAGGTTTTACATGAGGCATATCATCATGTGATGTTGCCATACGGCATTCTTCCATGCTTTTGAGAAACTTGGCTTCCTTTTTGGTAAATGATACACTCATTTGAAAATTTGTTCTCGTATATGGGGTATTTTTTTGTATATCATGTCTCTTACCTTGATCTGATCTTCAACAGTTGGTATTTGGTTAGTAATTGTAGTCATCAACGCACTTGCCATGCCTAATCCCATTCCCATTATTAGGCCAAAAACAAATTCTTTGGGGTCATTTACTTTGAGAACTTCCTTATTTTGTTCAATTTCCTCAAGATGTGCTGGAATAGTTGCAGTTGCTCCTTGAATTGTTTGCTCAATAAGTTGCTCTAGCTGTTCATCAAGATTCATGAATTTAATGAAAATATAACGTCTATAAAGATGCATTCAAGTCAGGCAATAATACTTTTAATTAACCAGAATTTTCGTACTAGCATATGTTTACATATTTTACAATAGCTAGTGCAAATAACATACTGCCAACAGTAATTGAAAAATTTAAAAAAATTCTCAAACAAAAAGATGAAGTAATAAAAATTGAACAAGAACTTGAAGCATCGCTTGTCACGCCAGGTACATTTGAAAATTATGTGATATTAAAACAAAAGCTAAACTCTTCTGTAACAAAACTTTACCAAGACATCGAAGACATAGAAAATACTGGAGTTGTCATTAAAAGCATTGATGATGGCCTACTTGATTTTCCTTCACAACGTTTTGATGATGAGGTATGGCTGTGTTGGAAATATGGTGAAACCGAAATAAAATTCTGGCATGAAAAAGATTCTGGGTTCAATGGAAGAAAGCCAATCAGTGTAAGTAACGAGTCACTAGTATAATGTTATCAGCTTGGC
>JAUYOQ010000219.1 GCA_030697975.1 Nitrosopumilaceae archaeon
ATGCTATCAGACCATAGAATTGAAGGCGATATTCATCATTTTGTTATACAACACGGACTTGGAATAAAGTGGTCGCTTTTTACAGAGCAGCTATTAAAGGAGATTTTTCATTCGTTTCTTCCAGAAAAGGCTATGAAGTGCCAGACAACTGACAGTACAGTTATTGCATCAATTTCACTTGGTTCTGACTTTTCAGAACATGACTATTAAAGAGAATTTTAAAATCACTTCTGAGAATTGTGTTTAATTTTATAAAATAACTAAACTAAACCATAGATATGGCAATTCCAAAGGAAATCCAGCAATATGTTGAAAATCACATCGAACTTTTGATCCAGCAAACAAAATCCTATCTTCCTTTCATAAAAGTTGCCTTTCCGTTTTCAAAAAATACAGCTGATGCATGTTATAGTCTGATTGTTGGAAATGCATTGTCAGTCTTTATCAATCAATATGCAATAAGAATGAAGTATCCTACAGAAGATGATTTTGTGGAATTTGGCAAATTAACCATAAAATACAAAGAAAGAATAGAAAAACTGTTTTAATAGATATTATTGGATATGATGGAACTGGGAAACAGAGAATTTTGATATTGTAATTTTGGTGATTATCAAAGTTGATAATAAGAGGCATATTAAATAAAATCACTTTTGATAGCCAACTGGAAGAGGAACTAGGAAATCTTCTAATTGGCATATTGGGTGTATTCTCCTCCAAAGTAGGTTCCTCTTCTATAGTGTATATTGCAACCATTTCCATACATTATCAATAGGATGCTGCGGTAGCAGAACCTTCGATTTTTTCAACATCAGGATTTGAAGCTAGTCTAGCAAGACCTTCAAGATTTAGCCTGCCAGTTGTACGCACATGGTCTCCACTTGAGGAGGTGCCAAGCCCAAACTTGGCGTTTATCTGAAACTCCTTTTTTTGTACATCGACTCCTTTTTTGAATTTGATGCTTAGATCAACGTTGGGATCTACAGTAGGAAATTTTCTTTCCAGATACATCATTCGCATCGCAAGATGAACATCAACTTTTGGTAGTATTGATTCTAGTTCTGAGACAAACTGGTCGTATCGTGCCTCTATCTGAGACATTAGATAAAGTTTTTTTATTGACGATTTAAGCCACTAGCCTCATTATCAGGTTTGAAAATGACTTGAACATGAAGAAACCTTTAAAGCTTAGTTATTGTAACACAAAACGGAACCAAAATTTGCACGGAATCGACGCGGTTCCCTTCTGGCCCATTATTGATTCAAGATTCTAGGTGGTATGAATCTTATTGTATAGGAATTTTGTTTCCTGAAAAGATTTTTGGTGCGGTAATTACTAACCGTCCATTTGAGAAGTTTGCAATGATATTTTTTTCATTTATCTTTCCAGGCAAAGTAATACTTTTTTTAAAATATTCAAATTCACAGCTTACTATTTTTGGATCACAATAAGGCTCCATCAGTTTTGCTTCAACAGTAATTGTGTTTTCAGAACTAAATGAAACAGAAATATCTTCTTTTTTTACTAAAGGTAGATCAAATTCAATTACCCACTTTGATTCAAGCTCCCTTATACAAGAGAGTGGAGAGAGCGTTTTTTGTTCAATGTCATCATCAAATTTTGGAAAAATATTGTATAAAATGTCAAAAGTAGTTTTGATTGCTTTATTCAAAAAAATCACCTATAGATATGTGGAACAGGGACTTGCTTTCCTTCAGGCTGCATTTGGAGTGCATTTAGTGTTTCTTCCATTAGTTTACGGTTTTGGATGCGAAGATATTCGATTCTATTTTTAATGTCAGTAGTATCTATTTTGAACTTGAGAATTTTTGCTATTACAGTTATGGCGTGTAGTGCAGCCTCTGGGTCAGGAAAGAACGGATGGCATTCTGCGTATAGCAATGCCACTGGAATGTTTGATTTTCTAAATGTTGCAACCATGGCAGCATCAGTTCCAATTATGGTTCCTGATAGAAATTTTGGAATGTCGTTTTGATAAAGAAGCGAATCTAGGTTTTGATGTGTGACAAGGCCGTAAACCTTTGGTGTTTTTGGATCTTTATTTGTTGATTCCATGCCGCTTGGAATGATTATCTTTTTTATGTGATTTTTTTTGGCAAACTCTATTACTGATTCTGCAAAGCTGTATCCAAGGTCAAGATCAAAAGGAACATCGGATAAAATTGCATATAGATTGTCTTTTTTGTAAATTCGAATTGGGCCATAGAGTTCACCGTTTTCTACAAACAATGTGGGTGGAATGTCGGGGTGGTCTATCTCACCTATCTGCGTCATTTTTAGTTGTGGAATAAGGTATGATATAGTAAAAATTCCAACAAGACCACCACCTGGAAAGCCAAGCAATAAGGTATTGTTCTCTGATTTGGCTTGTGTTTTTTTGGTCATATTGGAGATATAGGTAAGTTGGTTTTTCTTATACTTGGTTTAAAGCGTTGTTTTGCACGTCTTGAAAGCTTTCTTAGTAATCGCTGGTTTAGATAATCAAAAACCTGACTCAGATCCCATCCACTTTCACTATGCATGAATGTTTTGTAGGGAGTTGTTACACGGATAGACACTTCATGAAGTTGTCTTTCTCCTTGGATGTGTTGTCTTTTGATTGTAGCACGAGCTTCTACAACATCGCCGTAGACCTTTTGAATTCGCTTTAGTGTATTTGTAAACTTTGATATGATGATATCAGCATTTGATGTATCCTCTGGCAATCCTACTATGTAAAATGGAATTTGACTTTCAATTTTGGCAGCAAGGAGGCTTAGTATGTCTCGGTATGTGATTATGCCGTGTAATGTTTCCCAGACAGATACAAGACTGCAGGTAGTATTTGTCTTGAGCATGCTGTTTATTATGGAATTTAGATCATCTTTTGGACTGCATTGCGGTATTCTGGTACTTCCAATGTTTCCAATTGGTGATTCCTGCCTGCGAATCTTATCCATACCAATTAATTGCTTGCTCAATCGTTCTCGCGGAATTATTGTTTGTAGTACATGAAATGATGTTAAAACCTGTTTTACCGATCCTTTGTTTAGAATTGGAATGTGATCAATTCGTTTTGTTGTCATTATTTTTCGTGCCTCACCAAGTGAATCAGTTGTATTGAGAGTTACTGGATTTTGAGTAAAAATCATGTTTGCCTTTATCCATTTGTTGTCTTTTGACAAAAGCAATTCAAGGATGTCTTTTGCCCCAACTTGTCCGATTATTTCATTATCTTCTACTACTGGCACTGATCTTATACGATAATATGCCATGATACTTGATGCCTTGTTTACTGTATCATTTGGTGTTAGTGAAGGAACTGCGTAAAGATATGGTCTAATCATCGTATCTGAGATATTTGTTGCTGAAAGCAGTTCTCTCACATTTGTAGCATAAACAGAGTTTCCCTCTAAACAAAAAACGTCATACACGTCAGAGTTTGAAATTTGCTTTATTACCTCAGATACTGTACTTGATGGGTTTACAATTACAGCCTTTTGTGGAGAAGGTAATTTTGATTGGTAAATATCCTTAAAATGCTCATAGATTGTATCTGCTAACATATTTTTTCTCCAAACTGAAGACCAATTTGATAGTTTTGAATTAAAACAAACCCTAGATTTTCAAGGCTGATATTCAATTATGGTATTCTTATCAGACTTATTTAGTGTCTAAAGTATCCAGATGATTTGTTGATTATAAAAAATCCCGATATTAATCAGGTAATGGTAAAGCGATCAGTTACCGTAAAGCCATCAACTACGCTACTTGAGGCAAGGGACGTCTTGTTTAGGCATAAGATAAGACGCCTTGTTGTTTTAAATGAAAAGGAAAAGCCAGTTGGGATTATTACCGAAAAGGACATTGCAAGGTCGATTTACAATCTTGGGACCAGATCAATAAAATCAGTAAAGGTTAGCGATTTTATGTCAAAAAATCTGATTACTGTTACAAAAGACAGCACCATATATGATTGTGCAAAACTAATGCGACGCCATAGGATTAGCTCTGTTATTGTTATAAACAAAGACGGAACATTAGCTGGACTTGTAACAAAGACTGATCTTGTTTCAGTTTTTCTTACAAAGTCTACTGTTCCACTAAAAGTTGCTTCTATAATGACAAAAAATGTAATTACTGCAGCTCCTGGAGACTCGCTTCTTTTGATTGAAAGTCTGTTAATAAATCACAGAATCTCTCGTGTGGTGATTCAAAGAAACAAAAGACCAGTTGGCATAATAACATACAGAGACTTT
>JAUYOQ010000232.1 GCA_030697975.1 Nitrosopumilaceae archaeon
TCCAAATTAGATATGGCCCTATGACTAAATACTGTTAGTCTTTTTTTCTCCCGCTCATAATGTCTTTGTTCAATGTTCTGTATGCTTAAAACTAAACCGGCAATCTTTTCCTGTTGCTCCTCAGATCTTCGTTGCTGATTATTTGAATAAATCAAAATGGCAATAGTGATAGATGCTCCAATTCCAGTTTCAACTACTGACGTAGTCCAGTTTGTCGAATCACTATCACTGAATAAAGGAGCATTGAAAATTAAATGCGTGACAAAGATTGTCAAAAACATGACTACGGGAGTCACAAAAAACAACAATTTTATTTTTTGATTTATCGAATTGTTTCTTTTCTGTATCATTGTTTTAAATTAAATTTCATACTTCTTAAAGTAACTCATTGAAATAGAAACTGAATTATTTAGTTTCTTTAATTCCAAACTTTCTATGTTTCCTAGCCAAAATCTTTTTTGATGATCGAATTCACAAAAAGCGAGTAGCTATTGTTGATGTTCACAATGATGGATATGGAATCCACATATGGGAAGGGCTTGAAGCTAAGACAAGTAACGAGCTAGAGTTACTTGCATTATTGAAATCCCTTGAATACCCTTATTCTGAATCGGTTCTAACGCGAAGAATGTTGGATTTTATGGAAATTGCAACCAATGTCAGTATTTATCTGATACAACAAAGAACTAGTGTTCTAATTTGAAAAAAATTAATCCACTTGAGGTCTTTTTTTGGACTTTTCGTCGCAATGAGAAAGACGTCATCAATCTTTATGATTCTCTTTCCGATGTTATGAGGATTGCAACAGGCGGAGATATGTTAAATTTTGGGTTTTGGGATGAAAAAACAACTTCTCCTATTGAAGCTCAAAAAAATCTGTGTGAAATTTTTAGCAAAATGGCAGAGTTAGCATCTAAACAAAATGTAGTTGACATTGGAAGTGGATTTGGTTCGCCTGCTTTTCAATGGTGTTTTAATTACAACCCAATAAAAATAACCTGCGTCAACATTAATTTTCACCAATTAAGAGACTCCATAAAGGAAGTGACTAAAACAAATGATAGTGATCATAAAATTAAAAATAACAATCAATCAAGTCTCAATTTCATAAATACAACTGCCACGATGTTGCCATTTGAAAATGCGTCAGTAGACCGAGTTCTTGCTCTTGATTCCGTGCAGCATTTTAAACCTTTAAAGAATTTTCTTTCTGAATCTAAAAGAATTTTAAAAGAAAACGGAATACTGGCTCTGGCAATACCAATAATGCTGGAAAAACCTTTGGTACCTATTACAAAACTAGGAATACTTTCTGTGACTTGGTCTTCAGAGCATTATAATATTGATTTTATCACATCACTTCTCAAACAAGAAGGATTTCATATTAGTGAACTTAGAAAAATTGGTTCAAACGTCTATGAACCCTTAGCAGATTACTATCTAAAAAATCGAGAATCACTTAAAACTAGAATATTGCGGGAGTATCCTAGTTATGTTGAAAAAATTCTCCAAAAATCGCTAGTTAAATTAAAAGAAGTTTCTCAAAGAGGAATTATTGATTATCTCCTAATAGTCTGCAAAAAATAGCTAATGCCTCATCAAGGAAGACACTGTATGAAGAACCAACAAAAGACTGTTGTTTAGATTTTCAAACTAGTTCTAACTTAGGTACAAAGTGGGTCCAAAATTAGACCCAGATATGTTACTTGGTCCCTCTAAACTGGAACTTCAAAGAGGACAGAATGGTAGCTTACTCCCTTCGAGCCCACGGAATTTTCAAATAATTTTAAAAACTAACATTTGTTTGGTGTTATTGAATCGTTTAACTAGGGTTTTTTGGAGTCGGTACTATTACAGTTTCCTCAATTTCAAATTCTTCTTTTACCAAACTTTTTATTTTTTCCAAGATTTCATAAACATTATCTAAAGTCATTTTATGATCTAAGGCAACATGAATTTGGGCATAAAATCCGTGACCCAGAGGTCTTATGAGTACATCCACAACATCGACATTGAGATTTTTCAGAATATGATCTTTGATATCTTCATGCAAGTTAGGATTCTTTAACGCATCAATTAATACAAGTGTTGATTCCTTTATGGCAGTATATGCCATAAAGAAAATGAATCCAGCAATTATAATTCCACCAACTGTATCCATGTATTGGATTCCAAAATATCCTGCTAAGACACTTGCAAACCCTACAAAGGATGCACTTCCATCTTTAATTGAATTTTTTGCATCAAGAGTTAGCGAAACAAGATTGTATTTTTTTGCAATACGCCTGACTTGGAATGCACGATATAACGAAATACTTCCAGCTGCCAAAAGCGTTATCATTGTAATTTCTGGATTTGTTGTTTCAGATGGATGTATGATTCTCTCGTATGCATTATACACTATGAAAAATCCTAAGATGATGATAGCTATTGCAGCTATGAATGCAGCAAGACTTTCTATTTTTGCATAGCCAAAATGAAAAGAGTCAGTCTTAGGTTTGTGAATCATCCTAATTCCAAACCAAACAATACCTGAAACTAATCCATCAGCTATTGAATCAAGACCATCAGCAAAAAGTGTTAAACTACCTGTAAATGTTGAAACTAATATTTCTGCAATACCAATCCCAACTAATATCCATACAGAATACCACGCTACACGTCTGGCTTCATCAAAGACCTTGTATTTATCTAAATTTGCAGGTTTGTATCTATTCATGAATTTTTACGTTAATTAATTTTGTATATGTAAGCATATTTTATATCTATAGTAATTCTTAGCAGATAACAACTTGAGTTAATTATATGCTATGTAAAGAAATTTCGTACAAAGTTGGAACCAAAAATTGCACGGAATCGCCGCGGTTCCCTTCGAGCCCATTTGAGTTCGAATCCTGTTGTGCCCAAACCCTTTTTGAATCTGTTATGAAATGTTAGTGAGAAAAAATTACTTAAGAATGGTACTCTCTGAATCCCTTATCGGTAGCATAAAGTTCAACCTTTGTTCCAAAAAGACCACTTTTTCTTTCTACTCTCATCAATTCCTTCTTCTCTAAATTTTCAAGAATGTCATTCAATTCGTTGTACTCTATTTGGGTTTCTTTCCTTATCTTATCAAATGTCTTTGCACCATTATTTATCGCTCCTAATACCATCATCTCTTTGGATTCAGGTTTTTTTTGCGATGCTGTGGGGTCATTGGTTGATACGTACTGTTGAGGTTGTTCAGTATAGTTATTAGAAAAGCCAGGACGATAATTTGTGCTGTTATCTACATGATTCATACTTTTTAACCTAGAACGGCGAAGTATACGGGGAAGTATTCTAGCAAGCGGAATGAGGAAAAATAATAGATATATCCATGTCCAATTTTCCATTTCTGCTTATTGCTAATATTGTATACCATAAATTTCTTGAGATGACCTACAAAATCAGATCTTGGAGTATTAATGCAATGATATAATATACGATAGATTGACATAATAATAAATTGTCAAAATTCGAAAGCCCAAAAATAAAAGTCAATATAGGTGCAGCCAAAGCTATAGGCTTTGTCATTATAGCGCTTGTTGTTATTGGAGTGATATCGGCGGCTGCTGTAAAAATAGTAGACGCCGGCTACAGAGGTGTGCTGCTCCATTGGAATGCAGTTGATACAAGTGTTCCACCTCTAGAAGAGGGGCTTCATTTCGTAGTGCCATTTCAAGATACCGTAGTAAATATGGAAGTAAGAACGCTAAAGTTTGTAAAATCAACATCTTCGGCTTCTAAAGACCTTCAGACCGTTTCTACCGAAGTTACAGTTAACTATCGTCCATCTCCCAATTCAGTTAATCTTCTGTACAAAGAGGTTGGTCCTGATTATGAGAATAGAATTATTCAACCAG
>JAUYOQ010000234.1 GCA_030697975.1 Nitrosopumilaceae archaeon
CTAGTCCAGCAGGTTGTTTCTTCTTATCAACAAAACTAGAGAGTTTTCTTACAACTTCAAGCATTGTAAAATACTTGTTTTTGCCAGAGCGAATTTCTTCTGCCTTGTCTTCAAAGAGCTCAAGCATTCCTTGAATATCACAGAATCTTGGCATTGGAACAAGTTCCTTTGTTTCTTCATCTTGGAATACATATGTTCCTGCACCGCATGCAAAATGAATTGATAATTCATACTTTGGTTTACTTGAAAATGCTTCAATTACATTAGTAAGTGGCATACAGCTTGGAACTGGGAACCAATCATCAACTGTGACCTGACCACTTGTTTGTTCTTCAATTCTTTGTATACAGTCTGGAATTGTAATTCTATATTTTTCTCGTTCTGTCTTACCCATTCTACCAGTCAGTGAAACCGGTTGAAAGTTTACTGCATGGACAACATCCATGTTCTTTTGAGCATATCTAACAATTCCACCTAGTTCGTGGTCATTAATCGATTTGATAACGGTTGGAACAAAAACTACTGTTGTGCCTGTTTTTCTGCAACTATCAAGTGCGTAAGGAATTTCCCAGTGATTCTTTGGATTTGTTCTTGGCGTTACACCGTCAAAACTAAGATAGAGATTGTTGCAACCTGCGAGTCTTACCTCACGTGCAGATTCTGGATCCATTGCATGTCTAATACCATTGGTATTCATCTGAATATGATCAACTCCTTCTTCTTTCATTATTTTGATAACTTTGGTAATGTCTTCTCTTAGCATTGGTTCACCACCTGTAATCTGCATAGAGTTTCCTGGAATTGGTCTTTCTGCTTTTAGTGTCTTCATCATTGCTCTAACTTGGTCAAGTGATGGCTCATACATGTAAGCGCCTTCTAGTCCTTTCTTAACATAGAAGAAGCAATACCAGCATGTAAGATCACATCTGTTTGTAACTATCATATTTGCAAGGCCGCTATGAGACAAGTGGTTAGAACATAGTCCACAGTTATTTGGACATGAACATTTGTCCACCATCATAACGTTTGGAGCATGAGCACCTTTTCCATCTACCCAGTAGGTACTAAATTTCTTGTACATCTCATAT
>JAUYOQ010000241.1 GCA_030697975.1 Nitrosopumilaceae archaeon
CATAATGTTACCATCATTTATTTTTGAATTGGAGCAGGACATTAATTTAGTATTAATGACTTCACATGGACCAATCACAAATCTTCATGTCAAATTTTCTCAATAATTTAACCATAAAACATATTGCCAAAGCACTTTTTATACGCACTTTTTGATTTGGATCGTTGAATCCGCTTTTAAAAATAAAGGAAGCAAGGCAAAATGGTACTTTGCCAGAAAAAGTAATTTCACTAATTGAGAAGCGCTTTCCAACTGTAGTATCTGGCATAAACAGAATACAAAAAGCATCAGGAATCAATTATCCAATTGCTTACGTTGAACCATCAACAGTAATTACCTCTTCAAATTCTTACGATTATGGGATACTCTTTGCGCGAACTATCCCAATTATCATAAATGATCACTTGCAAATTGTTATACAGCTAACAGCACCGCTAATTGCATATGGATTGAAAGGAACAATACACGCAATTTTAGCCCATGAGTTTCTTCATTACCTAGAGCTTATACGAAGAGCATCAAAAATGGAGATCCTCTCAGACGAAATTTCTGGAAATCTGTTTGAAAATGTATATGCAGATTCTACAAGACTTTTTGAGCCAAAGGCTGTTTTTAATGATAAAACATTACTGTTACATATTACAAAAAAGTTTCCAGCTGGCTTTAGAGATTTTAAATTAGAAGATAAAACAATAAAGTTTTGGATTGAAAAAAAACTTCCAACAACAAATATCACGCTTGACTCAAACATTATCAAAGTATCAGCTGAGTCACTTGCAAAAATAAAGATAGATTCAAGTCTGTTAGAAAAACTAAAGAAACTAGAAGAAAAAAGCTCGATGATTAAAAAAAAGAAACTGTACTAGATGTACAAAATCAATTCATTTTTGTATAAACTCTGTTAAACTACATTTACCGCAAGTATGTCTATCTTTGTGTTGAGCCATAAAAACTCCCTTTCCACAACGGGAACATATTTTGCGAACTCGTGTTACTTTATCACCATCTACCTTGTAGTATTTGTTAACAGTGGGGCTTGAACCCTTTTTTCCAACCAATTATTCCTTTTTCTCCGCTTGTTCGACTTTTACTTCTTTCTGCTCAGTTTTTTCTTCGGCCACAGTTTCTGTTTTCTGCTCTTGTGATTTTTCTTCAACTGCAGCATCTTTTTTCTTTGCTTTATCTAATCGCTCAAAAATTACTGGACTGACTTGCTGCTTTGCTATCTTTTCATCTTCATATACATAAAAGGTACCTGTAACAACAGGCCTTCCAGCATGGGTTTTCATTTTTATTGGAATAACAACTTTTCCGTCAAGCTTGAATTCTTTTGTAATCATGTCTGATGCCTCTAGTTTTTTTAATTTTCCTCCAAGGCCAGCAAAGTTGCATGTAATTTCTCTTCTAGACAGAAATGGATTACTTACATCACTAACAGTTTCAATTATCGACATGCATCACAAATCCTTCTCATAGTTCATATAAATCTTAATTGAAATTAAAAAAGAAATTTAAGAAAATAGAAGTCCCATATAACATGGACCGTTTTATGTTACATTTGAAAAATAACGATTATAGCCCAACTGACACCAATAATCTCCTTTCTAAGGCTCGTAACCTTTGTGCAGGCCTTGATGTAATAATACGTGATACCAGGGTTTCAAGCAAGTATGTAGAATACGACATTTCGATTCCTAAAGAACAGCTAGATGAACTTGTAAAAAGATTGCAGCCTATTGCAAAGTTAGATCATGCAAAGCATGTAGTTGAAGAACACTTTGAAAAAGATGAGGCCATAAGAAAAGGCATTTTCTATTTTAATAATGAACGATACTGGGAATGCCATGAGGTTCTTGAGGAAGCTTGGAAAAAATGCTATGAAGGAGAAAAGGATCTTGTGCAAGGACTAATTCTAGTAGCTGCAGCTTTGGTTCACTATCAGAAAAATGAAAATGATATTTGTATATCAATTTTGGAACGTGCATTACAAAAACTTGCAAACACATCAGGTAATTACAATAACATCGACATAGACAGCTTACGTAGAAAAGCAGAAGAAATACGAAAGACTAGAAAAATCACTACATTTGCGATTTAATAAGATTAAGAGCAGTTGTCACAACTTCTGCACCTTCAATTAATCCAATATTTCCTTTCTTTGCTTCAATCTCGGTGAACCTAGATGTCTTGTCTTTTTTTATAAAATCTCCAGAGGCTAACAAGGGCACAGGATCATCACTATGTCCTTTGTTTATACACGGTGTAGAATGATCAGCAGAAATTACTATTGCGATTTTACTTGAATCAATATTGTCAAGCAAGGTTCCAAAAAATCTTTTATCAATCTCTTCTATGTTTTTCATTTTGCCTATCGCATCACCGTCGTGACCAAATTCATCTGGTCCTTTCAAATGTACGTATATGGCATTTTGAGTTTCCATAGACTGTGCAGCTACCTTTGCCTTTTCTTCATAATCTGCAAGGCCTCCAGCCTTGAATGCTTTCATTTTTAATACCTCCGAAATTCCAAGCTCTACTGGCATATCTACGATGCAGGAAAATTTCATAGAATACAACTCATTTATGGGCTGAGTGTGTGGATATCTGTTTCCAGCATCACGAAGGATTATGCTGTTGAGAAGTTTTTTGTTGCTCTCCTTTCTTTTTTTATTTACCAAACTTTGCTTCATAATTGTCAAGGATTTTTCTGTAAACTCGTTTACCAAATCCGCTGTAAGACGCGCACTAGGCGATTCGTTTAACGGGAGGCATTTTTCAATTTTTAAAAAATCACTCACTGCCTTTGCTATTCCCATGCCGTCAACCCTGGCGTAGGCAGGATCTGTGTTTGTTATATCTGATGAAAGCATCTCTCCTTCACATCTAATCCTAACAGTCACACGATGACCAATAGTTGGCGCAACAACAACAGAAGCATTAGGATTTGAAAATTTTGTTTTTTCTTGTATCTCTTTTGATATTTCAATCGCATCATCTCTTTCTATTCTTCTTCCAGCTCTTCTGTCTGTGATGATTCTATTATCATCAATTGTGGCAAAATTTCCTCGCAGTGCCAAATCTCCATCCTTAAAATCAATTCCAACTCCTATGGCTTCAATTACCCCTCTTCCAACATAATTTGCATGTTGAAACCTATAACCCAGCATATTGAAAACTGCAATATCGGATTCAGGCGCTATGCCCTTGCCTACAGAAATTACCTCACCCATTGTGCCATTTTTTGCCAATATGTCAAGATTAGGTGTAACTGCAGAATCCAAAGGCGTCTTGCCTTTTAGATCTGGGTGAGGAAGATCGCCAACACCATCAAGCAAAACATAAATCATATGAACATCGGAATTTTTAGTAATTCTGTCCAGCCCCAGTTGAACAATTGATTTTGGTCACTTTAAAGCTTCCAACATGGATATGCCATATCGAAATTAGATCTTTAAAGATGTGAAAAGTTTTTACACACACATTCTGTCACTATCAAATATGGGAGATATGCGTAAGGATTATGTTTTAGAAAGACTCGTCATAGTCTCGCCAAACGGTGATAAGAAAACCGATCCAAAGAAATGTGCTTTTTGTCCTGGTAATGAGGCAATGACAAACCCTTCATTATTATCATTAGTTGCAAAGGACGGGATGCTAAAAAGACTACAAGATAGTGAGGATTCCTACGTGGAAGATTGGTCTGTTAGAGTATTTGAAAGCAGAACTCCCGCAGTCTCTATTACAAATGAAAATACCTACAGTGACAGACCATTGTATAGCGAGCCTGCATATGGATATCACTACGTTGTAGTAGCTTCATCAAACCACAAGGACTCTTTGGCAACAATTTCAATTGAACAATGGTCAAACGTACTCGTTGTTATTCAGGATAGATTGAGGTGGCTATATACACAAAAAGGCGTTACCTATGTTTCAATATACGTAAACCACGGCAAAGACTCAGGAGCCAGCATACTACACCCACACATAAACATGGTTACTTTTTCTACGATTCCACCAACAATTGAAGAAGAAGCTGAGGCATCACACAAAATTCTTAATGAAAAGGGTGTTTGTCCAATGTGTCAAACAGTAAATACAGAAACTGGTGGTCAAAGACAGGTGTTGCAGACAGAAGGTTTTATTGCATTTTGTCCATGGGCGCCATCACATCCTTTCGAATTTTGGATTAGCCCAAAAAAACACACAACCAGTTTCTCCAAAATAACTCAAAAAGAGATCAACGATTTGTCCCTGATTTTGAGGGCAACATTAGGCGGTCTTACCAACAGCATAAAAGACATTTCATATAACTTGGTTTTCCACCTTTCACCTGAAAAGAAAAACAGTCGTCAGATTCACTGGCATATTGAAGTTTATCCATTGACGGATGCTTGGTCTGGCCTTGAGCGTGGTTATGGGGTCTTTTTGAACAAAATATCACCAGAAAAAGCAGCTGAATCTTTAGGAGCATCGTGCCGAAAAGAACTAGCTAGCCTTGTAGGCATTGTCTGATACTCTGCACGTTTATTTATTGTAAATTAAAATGATTTTGTATGGCAGTTGAGAAATATGTAGCAGCTGCAAGTCTTGGTTTGTTTATAATATTTGTTGGCGAAATAATAACATTATATGATTTTATGATTGAACCTCAACGCGAAGTAGAACCTGCACCAAAAGTTTTACAGTTTATCTCAATAGGTATAGCACCTGCATTGGTCTTAGCTGGAACATCATTTATCATGGCAAAAAAGTATGGATCAAAACAAATAGGTGCCATGATAATTGCAGGGGGTGCAGTACTCCTAGTGGGTATGTCATATGCATATACATTACTTGACAAGATAGAATCAAGCAATCTTGTCTTTGCAGTATCTATAACGCCGCCACTTTTTATTTCAGTATCAATTCCAGTTATGGTATTAGGCATTTTACTACTTAGGGAGAAAAAGAAAAGGCCAAAAAAAGAGTATTTCTAACTATGATCAAATCTCATACAATTTGCTTCTTTTTTAAAGCCAATTTTCTCATAAAATGGTTTGACGTCATCTTTACAATCTAGTATCGTTTTGTAGCAGTTGTTTTTTTTGGCATACTCCAAAAGTGCACGAACTAATTTTTCGCCAATTCCTTTTCCTTGATGTTCTTTGGATACAACTACATCCTCAATGTGTCCAACATATCCTCCATCATGAATGAACTTTGGCTCAATAATCATGGTGGTCGAGCCAACAACCTTTCCATCTAAAACTGCTACAAATATTACATGATTTGGATTTGATTTTATTTTTGCATAGATTTGCTTTGCTTTCTGAGTGTTCAGGTTACTTGCATTTCGTAACGAATCAAGTGATTCTAAAAAGCCATTAAAAAGATCGCCTTCTTGTAATTCTCTGATTATTAGTTTGCCCATATTCTTTTATCAAATATTTCCTAACTTTTCTAGGAATTGCTGATATGCCTTTCTATATGATGCCTTGTCTCCTATATCGATAAAGCCCTTATCTATCAAGAAACTATTTACCTGTTTTTTAGCAATTAACGCCTTTTTAATTACCTGATCCATCCCAAATGGTTTGTCAGATGGAATAAGAGAAAATACTTGGGGCTCCATAACATAGCACCCGATGTTAATATTTCCCTTAATTTCCGGTTTTTCGTTCCATGCTGTTACCCTGCCATTGGAATTGGTTTCTATAATGCCATATGGAAGGTTTGTTTTGTACTCATAAAGGCTCATTGTAATAAAGGATCTTTTCTTCTTGTGCTGATCTATCATACGTCGTAAATTAAAATCAAAAATAGAATCTCCATAGACGCATACAAATGAATCATCGATGAACTGTTCAGCAGTTTTAAGCTGGCCTGCAGTTGCAAGGGGTCTGTTTGCTATCGCATATTCTATGTTAACACCAAATCTATCGCCTGATTCAAAATAATCTTCAATTGTCTTCCTAAGATAACTTACACACAAAACAATCGAAGATACACCATTTTTCCTTAGCCAATCTATTAGATGCTCTAATAACGGCTTTTCACCTAAGGGTAGCATAGGTTTTGGAAGAAAAGTAGTATATGGCTGTAGCCTTGTACCAAGACCGCCTGCAAGTATTACTGCTTTCATGAAATGGTATTTGAAAAGTTGGTTATTTATGTTGAGTTATAGATCTCTACGTATTACTACAAAATACTTGCTATCTTTTTTATCACGTCTGTGGGGCTTTCACCAAAAACTATAATCATCGGCTCTTTACCAAAATCCCCCCTGTGAAATATTATATCTGGTGGTTTGATTATGTTTTTAATTGAATTTTTTATTCCCCACAAAACAGATGCGTTTTCTTTTCTTTTGATATGTGATGGCTCCTTTGTCCTATCATAGCTTAGCACAGTCAAGCCACCATCTCTAAATTTTTTAATTATTTTGGAATCATATTTTAAATTTAGTGCGGATCTTATCAAAGGAAATTTTTTTGTTACAGCTAAAATTGCAGATGCCACATGTTTTGAGGCACCATATTCCAAATTTCCTGCAACATTGACACTCTTTCCTGCTCTAACAATTCTTCCAGATATGCCAAGAATATCACGTATTGATTTTGGATGTGGTTTTGAATAGGCAAAATTGGTTTGACATTCAGGTATCAGCGAATAAATATTTTTTAAATTTTTAAAATCTAGTATTGAATCGCTAAGACTTTTTTCTATTTCTGATTTTTTGAAATTTGTAATTGGTATTCCTTTACCGAATTTTTTAGAGTTTTTTATTGAATTGTAGGCATAATTTTTTGCAAATTTTACGGCTTCACGCAAAGATTTTCCAGTAGCAATAGCTACAGCTAGTGATGCAGAATAATTACAGCCACTACCATGATTAACCATTTGCAATTTTTTACCTGAAATAGAATAATGTGTAGTATTTTCTAAAACAAAATCATCAACACGTCCTTTCTCAAATTGATTTCCTGTAATTACAACATTTTTTGCGCCAAGATCTCTAATTTTTAGTGCACATTTTAGCGCATCATTTTTTGTCAAAATCTTAAACCCTGTAAATTTTTCAGCTTCGGATACGTTTGGTGTTATCACAAATGCCAAAGGAAAAAGTAATTTTTTGTATGCATTTAAAGCATTTTTTTCAATAAGACTTCCATTAGTAGTTGACCGTATAACTGGATCTAAAATTATTGGCACTTTTACATTTTTTAATTCTGAGTAGATAGCTTTTATGACAGAACTTTTGTAAACCATTCCTATTTTGATTGCATCAACAGTAAAGTCAGAAAAGACTGCATTAAGTTGGTCTTTAATCATACTTGAAGAAACCTGTTCTGTTTTAGAGAACTTTACAGTATTTTGACTAGTTATGGCTGTTACAACAGTTAATCCATGAACACCTAGTGATGTAAATGTCCTTACATCACTTTGTATTCCTGCACCACTTGATGGATCGCTTCCTCCAATAGAAAGTACATTCATGCTAACATCGCTTATGACTATTGTTTAAATCCAGTAAAAATGTAATTAGGTTATATGGGCACACAAATGAGTTCTGCAAGAAGGGGCATAGCAACAGACCAAATGAAACTTGTTGCAAAAGACGAAGATGTAACGATAGAATGGCTGCTTCCAAAAATTGCCCACGGCTCAATAATCATTCCAAGCAACAACGTTAGACCTCAAAAGATACACAACGTTGGAATTGGAAAGGGGATGAAAACTAAAGTCAATGTAAACATTGGCACTTCTACTCTAAAGGTCAATCTGGAAGAGGAGATAGAAAAGGCAAAGGTTGCTGTAAAATATCATGCTGACACTATAATGGATCTAAGCGACGGCGGCGATGTTCAACTAATAAGACGTACTCTTTTAGACGCTGCGCCAATAACCTTTGGGACAGTTCCAATTTACGAAGCTTACAATCATGGTGTTGAAAAGCATAAAAATCCACTTGATATAACAGAAGATGATTTTCTTAACGCATTTGAAAATAATGCCAAAGATGGGGTAGACTATACTACAATCCATGCAGGCATTACAAAAGAAATCGCAAAAAGAATACTTAAAGTGGAAAGATATGGCGGTATAGTTAGCAAAGGCGGTACCATTACTGCTGCATGGATGTTAAGATACGACAAGGAAAACCCCTACTTTGCTCATTATGATTATCTGACTGAGATTGCAAGAAAGTATGATGTCACATTTAGCCTTGGCGATGCACTGCGACCAGGCTCAATACTAGACTCTCATGATGAGCTTCAAGTGCAAGAAATGATTAATGTTGCACGACTAACTAAACAGGCACACGAAAACGATGTACAAGTGATGGTAGAAGGGCCAGGTCACGTTCCACTAAACGAAGTTGCCGCCAATGTCAGATTAGCTAAATCATTAATCGGTGATGTACCATACTATGTTTTGGGCCCACTTGTAACAGACATTGCATCAGGACATGATCATATAGCCAGTGCAATAGGTGCTGCAGTGTCTGCAAGCGAAGGAGTTGATCTTCTCTGTTACTTGACACCATCAGAACACCTAGCGTTACCTAATGCACAAGAAGTAAAGGCAGGACTAATCGCATATCGAATAGCTGCACATGCAGCTGATCTTGTCAAATTACGTGAAAAAGCAATCAAGTGGGACATGCAGATGACAGAGGCTCGTCGTACACTAGATTGGGAAAAACAACTTGCATTATCAATCGATCCTGAAGAAGCTGCACGAATTCATAGTAGAACAGGACAAAGAGGTGGCAACAACGTACCATGCACCATGTGTGGGGGAGCATGTGTCTACGTAATGTTGCCTCAACAAAGAAAATATGCTAAAGAAAACAAGAATTTAGAGCAGGTTGAGCAAGACCTTATCTAAACTAGGAACCGTTTCAAAATTTTTAATTTCATCAATACTTATCCACCTATAATCCGAATTTTCCCAATTGAGCTTTATTGTCTGGTTTTCAGCACCAAATAGGAAAGGAAACACTAACCATTCATGGTTTTTGTATTGAGGAGAAACTATTCTCATTTCTTTTTCAGATTTTAAAAGCTTGATCTGACCCTCATGTAATCCAACTTCTTCAAAAATCTCTCTTTTGGCTCTTGCAAGTGGGGGTTCATCTTTTTCTATAATACCGCTAACTCCTGCCCACAGTCCTTTCATTGATTTGACTTCATCGCTTCGCTTTAAGAGGAGAATTTTGTTCTCATTTGTGATAAAGCACGTTACAATTTTTGTTGCACGCATATTGATTATTTTTCAATAGCATTTACCATAGTTGTTAATTTTTTATAAGATTCTTCTAAATTCACATTTTTTGATAATTCTTTTTGGCAGGTAGTGACATACTCGATAATTTGTTCTGATTTTGCTTCTTGAATGTATGTTAGTATTCTACCCAAGTCTTTCCAGAACTCTTCGGCAAATTTTCTTATCTCTGGATTTGAAATAATTGTTTCAATTAAGTCTGGTGATTCTGTCAGTATGCTTTCTGCTAATATTTTTTGGGCCTTAAAGGTAGTCCCTGACATTTTTTCAGTTAGAGAAATTTTGTCATCTTTTGAAATAACATTTGCAAAAACCAAATTAATAAGATGTGTTAAACCTAAAATCATTGCAATCTTCTTATCGTGCTCAACAACATCAATAGTTACAAAATTTGCTCCAGGGAAAAGTGATTTTGCAACAGCTAGTTCTTTTTTTGCATCCTTGATTGGTACAGAAATTATATTTTGATTCTCAATTTTTTTTGTCCCTGGTCCAAACATAGGATGTATGCATATTGGGTTGACCTTTAATGGAATTTTTGCAAGCGATGTAGCCGTTTTTGTTTTCTGTGATGAAATTTCAATTATATAAGAACCACGTTTCATTTCTTTTGCAATTAATCTAATAATTTCTGGCGTTCGTCTTGTAGGCGTACACAGCATTACATAATCTGTATTTAACACTGCACCAACCAAAGATTTTGCTGTGATAAATGACTTGCCTTTGATGTCAGCTTCTGAATCATAAACAATTACATCGTATCCTTTTTCAAGAAAATAATTTGAAAACCATTTTCCCATTTTTCCTCCAGCACCAAGTATTGTAATTTTCTTTTTCATTTCTTATCTAATACCTTCTTTAATAGAGTCATTCCTTCCATTAGATTCTTTTCTTCTATACCTGCAGAGATTCTGATAAAATTCTTGTAATCTCCAAAGGCTTCACCAGGAGCAAGCGCAAGTCCAAAATTTAGTGTTTCATTTGTAAATTTTGTTGCATCAAAACTTTCATTTCCCAATTTTACAAATAGATACATAGCACCATCAGGCTCAACAAAATCTAGTTTCATAGCTTTTGCTATCTGAGTCACAGTATTTAGCCTTGATTTCATGTTAATAGAATTAGTGTTTGTATCAGCTTTGAGTGCCTGTAATGCAACATATTGAATTGGTTCTGATACATTTGTTAAACACAAAGCTTGTAGTTTTGCCATTTTGTCTATTATTTGTGAATCTGCAATAGCATAACCTATTCTAAAGCCTGTCATTGAGTGAGATTTAGAAAATGATTGTGTGATAATGCTTTTTTTATAATTGTATGAAAGAACGCTTTTCCATTCTTTATTGTATGTGTATTGCGAATAAATTTCGTCACTTAATATGTAGAGATCATTTTTGGTTGCAATCTCTATAATTTTATCTTGAAGTTTTGGTGGCAATATTTTGCCTGTAGGATTATTTGGATAGTTTAAAACAATCATTTTCGTGTTCGAATTAATCGCATCATCAATTTGTTGTACTGATGGTTCCCATTTGTTTTCAAGAGTGGTCTTGATTGAACGTACCTTTATTCCAGAATTTTGTGCGCATTCTCTGTAGGCAGGCCATGCAGGTTCTATTACGATTATTTCATCGCCTGCATTCAAAAGTGTTGTAATTGAGAGGTAAACTGCAAACCTTGCACCAGGGCAAACTATGATGTTTTCTGGTTTTGTATTTGTTCCATATTGTTTGGAAGCTGATTCTGCAAGAGCCACACGAAAGGATGGCATCCCTTTTGCCTGTCCATATTTTACAAAACCCTTGTCATAGACTTCCTCTAATGCATTTTTGATAATCTTTGGGGGGGAAAAATCAGGTTCCCCAACTTCCATGTGGATGATTTTCTTTCCTTCCTCTTCAAGCGCCTTTGCCTTTAAAAAAACTGAAAGATGTGTTTGTTTTGTTTCTGATTGAATTTTTACAGACTCGGTTAATAAAAAGTTTAAAAATTTTGTACCAATGGACTCATCTAGTCCTATATCATGACATAATGAAATAATTTTTGCTCGTAATTGTTCCTCTCTGGCTTGATCTGTTATACCAAGACCAAGATTTTTTTTAATATTGCCAATCTCTTTTGCAATATCTGTTCGTGTTTTTAACAGCTTGATCATTTCAAGCGTAACTTCGTCCACTTTATTTCGTAATTCGTCTATATGTGACATAATACTACAAAACAGGTTTTATGAAGCCACCTTGCAATGCATGATCTGCTAGAACTAGTGAAACTAGTGAATCCACGACTGGTGGTGCACGTGGAACAACACAAGGATCATGCCTGCCAGTAACTTGTAAACTAGTGGGCTTTTTTGTTTTGATATCGATGGTAGTTTGTTTTTTCAATATTGATGAAGCTGGCTTGAACGCTATGCGTAAAACTATTGGCATTCCATTTGAAAGACCACCTAATATTCCGCCAGCATTGTTAGTTTTAGTCACAATCTTGCCATTTTTTACCATGTAGGGGTCATTATTTTGAGAACCAAAGGCCTCAGCTCCTCCAAAACCAGAACCAAACTCTATTCCTTTTACAGCAGGTATTGAAAAAAGTGCCTTTCCAAGATCCGATTCTAACGAGCCAAAAATCGGTTCACCTAGTCCAACTGGAAGATTAGTTGTAACTGATTCGATTACTCCTCCAAGAGAATCTCCTTTTTTTCTGGCAGCAAGAATTATGTCTCGCATTTTTTTTGCAGTATTTTTATCTGGGCAGCGTACTTCGTTTGAATAAATCATCTTCATCATTTGTTGAGTTACCTTACTCATTCGTATTTTTCCAACCTGTAAAGTGTAAGAATTAGTCTCAATACCTAATGTAGTTTTAAGTAATTTTCGTGCAATTGCACCACCCATGACATGAGTAGCTGTTAGCCTGCCAGAAAATCTTCCACCGCCGCGAAAGTCGTTGAATTTTTTGTATTTTATTAAGGCTGGATAGTCAGAGTGCCCTGGTCTCATTTTTGTTTTAAGCTGTTCATAAGCACGTGAATCATGATCCGCGTTCCAAATAATCATGGCAATAGGTGCCCCCGTAGTATAACCTCTGAAAACCCCAGACAGAATCTCGACTTTGTCTTCTTCTTTTCTCTGTGTTGAGACAAGTGATTGACCTGGTTTTCTTAAATTGAGCATTTTTTGAATATCGTTTTCATCAAGCTCTAATCCAGCAGGGCAACCATCTAGCACTGCGCCCACACATATGCCATGACTTTCACCAAAACTTGTTAAAACTAGTCTCTGACCGATAGAACTACCAGGCAATGATTTGACCTCACTATAGGTGCTTATAACGATAATTAATTGGTACTGTTACACACATTTGAAAGGAGTTTACGACTATTTTTTCGAGTTATACTCGCAGTTTTAAACTATTATGAAAGTAAAATCTTTCCTCCAACCCTCTTAAGATCAGAAATAAAATTGGGATAGGAAACATCAATTGATTCAGGATTTGATACAGTACAGTTACCAACATACATTCCTGCAATACAAAATGCCATGAATAATCTATGATCATTCTCAGAATTCAAGTCAACAGAATGTAGTTTATCTGTTGATTCAAGAATTAATCCGTCTTCTTTTTCTTCTACACTGATACCTAACTTTTTCAATTCTCTTGCAAGAATTGCAATCCTGTCAGTTTCCTTGTATCTTGCGTGTTTTACATTGAAGATGTGAATTGGTTTTGAAGATTTGAGTGAAAGAATTGCAAGAGGTGGAAGGAGATCAGGTGAATTACTCAGATCAAATTTACCGCCGTTTAGAGGTTTCTGAGATTGTACGGTCACGTTATCTTTTTCAACATTTACAATGACTCCTAAACTTTTTAGAATATCAAAAATTGCCTTGTCTGCTTGCGGTAAATCATCAATAGTTGTTTTAATTGTGATGTTGTCTCCAAGTAAAATAGATGCTGAAAGCAACATGGCAAGGCTTGAAAAATCAGAAGGAACAGTAAAGGCTGTTGGTTTGTATTTTTGTTGAGACATGATATAGTTTTTGTATGGCTTGACAGTCTTAACTGCTACGCCAAATTTTTTCATAGATGCAATTGTTGCATCAAGATATGGTTTTGAGACCAAATCTCCTTCTATATTCAAAATAAGACCGCTTTCAGTTAGTGGGCTCATTATCATCAAGGCAGATACAAATTGACTTGATATGTTTCCAGGAATGGTTACCTCGCCTCCCTTGGCTTTGCCTGTAATGGAAAGGGGGGGCTTGCCATTTGCAGATGAACATTTTGCACCTATTGATTCCAATGCATCTAAAAGAGGTTGCATGGGTCTTTGTCTGAGGCTTTCATCTCCTGAAAGTACAGTTTTTCCTTCACCCAAGGCAGCAACAGCAGCCGCAACGCGTATGGTTGTTCCAGAATTTGACGCATTGATTTCAGAGGGCGATTTTACTTCTTTGATTCCACTTATTGTAAGACTTGAATTATCTTGTATTATTGTGGCACCAAAACTTTTACATGCAGATATGGTAGCATTAGTGTCTCGTGAATATAGTACATTTTTGATAACACTTTTACCATCAGCAAGTGACGCTAAAAAAATTGCCCTGTGAGTGTAGCTTTTGTTTGGGGGGCAAACCAGCGTTCCACTAATTTTTGTTTTTTCGACTCTACAGTTCATGCACTTCGGCCTTTTTGTTATTTACTTCAGAAACTACCGTCTTTCCTTCAAATGACGAAAAAACTTTCTTTAGATTTGAAATGTTGTCTTTTTTGGTAACTGCTGCAATAGAAGGACCATTGCCTGATATTGATGCCCCCAAAGCCCCGCTTTCAACAAGTTCTGCAATTATTCTAGGATCAGAGTTTAAGACAGTTGAAGTTGCAAGTCCATTTAAAATCATGGCGTTCCAATAGTCTGAATTTTTTGCAAGATTCCACGCTTGCTCAAAAATTGCACTTTGAGTTTTTAGATTTCTAATGTTTCCACGTTTACGTGATTTTGGAATAAATATTACAACTGATAGGTTTCGTGGGCCTTTTTCTGAATGAATTATTTTTCTTTTGTAATTGTCAGTAACCACAAAACCTCCATAGTAACAGGCGCATGCATCGTCATAAGCTCCTGTAATGCTGACTCCGGTTTCAATAGATGCGTCAACTCCTGCAACCAGTATTTGTGAATCATTTAAGCTAGGATTGAACAACTTTGCACATGCTAATGCAACTGCAGATGATATTGCACTAGAGCTTTTTAACCCATAACCAGTTGGAATTTCAGACTTTAATGAGATTCTAATCTTTGTTTTTTCAAGATCGTCTTTTGGTACTATTTTTTCTACGACTTTATTTATTAATCGCGAACTCAGGTTTTTTGTTTCTGATTCTATTATGATCCCTTTTCCCTGCGATGCCTCTACTTCTGTTTCTACCTTAGATGATATCCCAAGCGTAGCACCTTTTCCAGTAGCTATTGCACTAACTATGGAGATTGCTCCATGCAGACTAGCTTTTACTATTTGCATCAAAATCCTCCAAGCAATGCTTTTTTCATGGTGTCGTATGGCGCATCAATGCCGTGCCATATTTCAAATGAGCGAACCGCTTGTCCTAAAAGCATCTCATAACCATAAATTATTGTTGCACCATTTTTCTTTGCCTGTACAACAAGATCAGTATTCATTGGCATGTAAACAATATCATAAACAACTGTATCTTTATTGATGCACGCTTTTGGAATAGGGACTGGTTCGTTTTTTAGGCCTATCGAAGTTGCGTTTACAATGAATTTGTGTTGTGGTGACGCATCAATTTCTTGAAAAGATTTTGCTACTGCATCTAGTCCAAGTTTTTGAGCAAACTGTGCTAGTTTTATTGCATTTTCTTTTGTTCTATTGGCTATTGTTATCTTTGCTACATTTTCTTTAATGAATGCAACAACAATTGCTCTGGCAGCTCCACCTGCACCCAACAATAAAACACTTGAATCTTTTACTGTAATGTTTCGTTTTTTTATCGGATCAAGAAATCCATCCATGTCAGTATTGTATCCTTTTAGTTTTCCATTATCATTTGATACTGTGTTTGTTGCACCTATGATGTTACAGTTGTCATCCGCTTCGTCCAAATATTTTAGCATCTCAACTTTATGAGGAATTGTTACATTAAATCCTGCAATTTTAATTGATTTTAAGGATTCAACTCCTTCTGCAAGCTCACCTTTTGGTATCCTATATGCAATATACGTGCAATCTAAACCAAGTTCCCTAAATGCAGCATTATGTATATTTGGTGAGAGTGAATGATTAATTGGATCACCTATCACAGCAAAAGTTTTTGTCATTTAGAATTGTCAAAGAAAAGATTGATTTAAACTATTTATCACGAAACAAGTTTTGAAAACTAGATTTTGATAATAGATTTTATTTCATCTAAACTAAATTGGCCAGGAGCTATCGGTTTTCCTAGAGAAACATAGGTGTAGGGGCTTCCAAGAAAAAGGCAAAGAATACGTGACATCTTGCCATATTCACCCATCGAGAACGCAATTAGATTCAGTTTTGAGGCGTTATTGTACAGTGACAACACGCGTGTAGAGTCGTTTGTTGAGCTTGCAGTAGTTACAATTTTGATGTTTTTTGAAAATTTTGTCATTTGGTTTAAAATCTTGCTCAAGGCTGAGTCATTTGGTGTTTTTTTAAAGTTATGCCATGAAACAAGCAAATCTGTTCTAGTTTTTTTAATATAACTTGCAAACTGTTTGTTTTTTCTTAATGTGTTATACTCAACATCTAAAAGAAACGGATTGTATTCTGCAATTAATTTTAGAATAGATAACCTTTCATTTTCGCTTCCAGAAAACTTGCCTCCTTCAGATTTTGAGCGTAGAGTACAAACAGATCTTTTCAAATATTTTTTTACCAATTCTAATGATTCTGGAACTTGATGTGGGCTTAGAAAATCAAATCGTATTTCAACATAATTTGATTTTTTTGTGATCCTTTTTACAACCTGACTAAGTTTTTTTGGCGTTTTTTCAGCTATTGTAACACATGTTTTGTATGCCATTGTCTATTTTTCAAGAATATATTCATCAGATACTTCCATTCCAAAATGTCTACCAGTAGCAGGTTTTGAGTACACTAGTACAGAGTCTCCTTTTTTTAAGTGAGTTACAGATACTAAATGGCCGTTTGGTTTCACAAATCGAATAGTTTCTGCGTCTTGAGCTATTATCCCTCCAACCTCATCGCCTATCTGAGCTTTTATCATTAGCATTGGTCTTCTTTCAATTTTTGATCTTCCTACTGTGGCCCTTCGCGCTTTTCCTTTTGAATCAAGAACCAACACTTCAGAACCTGTTTCAAGCTCTGATAGGTACTTTGTCGTGCCATCAGGTGATAAGGTGTAACAGTGTACTGCGCCAGCATTTACTCTGAAAGGTCTAGGTGATGTAAAAGAAGAGCCAACTGATTCGTTATGAACTAAAAACAAAAAGTTTGCTCTGCTTCCAATTAGCATCCCTTCTCCCCTGTGGAGCATAGATGCAGTATCTACACAGACTCGCTCTCCGTCTCCTACTCCCTTAACATCAATAATCTTTGCTGTCTGTAAATCAAAACTTCCTGAGCCAAGATAAACAAGTGCATCTCTTACCTCATTAATGGATGACGTCTCAAAAATGACGCCGTCTACGCCAATCTCAAGTATTGAGAACATTTTCCGTACCTCTTCAGGCTTTTTTGCTATGGCAAAAATTTTGGTATGTAACTTGTGCAATTTTGCAATAATGTTCTCAAGTGGAATTATTTTCCAGTCTTTTACCTCAACTATTACAAAATCTAAGCCTTTTTTTGCAGAATCTAGAATTTTTTCTATATCTGCATTAGACAA
>JAUYOQ010000249.1 GCA_030697975.1 Nitrosopumilaceae archaeon
GAAGGTCAACTAATGGGTAAAAAACTTAAAAGAGAAGTCTTCAATCCGGGATTTTGGTTTGAATGGATTGCATTTCATCCAAACTCACTTGTTTATTGAGATTTGAAATGAAACCTCTGCTAAAGGGAATTTTGGTAGGAGTAATAACAGTAATTGTGTACCTTGGTGTGGTTGTAGCTACAACTCCAGCACTTGCTCCAATCGATGCTATTTCTGCTGCACTGCAATTGAATTCTATAATCATTGCAGGTATGGGAATAGGAATTGGGTTCCAGATGTATCTTTCAAGCTATGCTAAAAGTTTGGGATGCAGACTAGCAATTAAAAGAAAAACTTTTAGTGGAAATTCCGGTGGTACTGCATTTACATCATTTTTATCATTTTTCTCACTGGTGCCTCTTGGCTGCTGCGGTTGGTGGCTATATGCACTTTCATTTCTTCCAAGTATTTTTGGTACTGGGATTTCTGCAGTCCTGATTGAGTACAGTCAACCTTTATCATATTTGGGATTGGTTATTATCTTTGGATTTGCAGGACTGACTGCCTACAAATTAAGACAAGAAAAAAGATTCCTCAAAACTCATTAAAATTTTAAATTCGATTACGATAAATTAAATACGATATAGATAGACTGCATTTTGTGTTTGGCAAGAAAAAAGAGATTAAAGAAGGCGACTATGTATTTTCATCAAAACAAGACGGCGAATATAGAAACATCATATTTGGTGTAGTTAGTGGCGTTGACGGTTCAAAAATTGGAATAAATGGATTAATAGTGAATCCAGTTGGATTAAAAAATAAAATCTCACAAAACAAAGCAGGCTCACATTCTATTGAAATTTTAAAGACTCCAACCCCAGAAAATTGCATCCTTGCTTTTATCTACAGAGTTGAGCATGAAAATTACACTGACGTATTGGATTTGGATTCAGATCTAGTCATATCACTTCCGCCAAAAGTCTATACTGTTCTTGATGGCTGGATACGTGAGTCAATACCCGAATTGATAAATAATGTTCTTTCGTTGCCAGACGATTCTGAACGAGACCAAGCAAAAAGAATTCTACGACAAAGAATGGAAACACTATATGATAAGAATCTGAAAAGACATTTGTACTCTGTTTGTAGAAGCTTGAAAATTCTTGTTTAATGTTAGAAATTTCGTTTCATTTTCTCCATAGTTTTATATTATGCCATCCGAAAAAGTCGATACAATGGAATACGTTTACGCTGC
>JAUYOQ010000250.1 GCA_030697975.1 Nitrosopumilaceae archaeon
TTTAACTAGTTCTGGAGTTTGAGATTGTGATTTACTAAAGAAATCAAATAGAATATTACTACGTCGTGTGTTGAACATTCTCAATAAAGTGTTAAACTTTATCTCAATTCTTAACATAAGTATTAAAGAAACACTCTGATCTAGTTGGAAGAAGATATTTAATAATAGTTTTTCAAGAAAGTTCATTTCAAGATGAATAAGGATGCAAAGGTTTCTGTAGATGAAATCAAAAAGTTCATTGGAGGTACTCCTACAGACTTTGTGAGATTTTCAAAGAGATTTCTTGCAGAGGCAGCTGTTAAAAAAGTTAAAGATCAAATTCTTTGTCTACCTCAACATGTAAATGCTCAAGGTGTGGTTACTGAAGCTATTTTGGTTGCTGCTAGAATTTGTCCTATTGGAGGTGAAGTTGCTCATGCTGCTACTATTCTTCAAACAAAGATTGCTCAGTTGATTGCTGATAATATTGCTAATTTGGCTGATATTGCTACTCTTCCTGGAAATGCAAATTTTATTGCCACTGAGACTACAAAAGAGAATATGAGACATAGAATTGCTATTGGTGCTATTAATAATTCTCTTCAAGACATTGAGGCTAAAGTTTATGCTCAAGCTCAAGCTTTTGACAAGATGAAGGATGATTTTGATAAACAAAGAGCTGAAGCAATCAAGCTTTATTATAACTATTTGGATGGTGAACCTCTTCATTTAATTCAAGATGATTTGTCGAATGGAAATATTCGTGCTGCATGGAAAAAGTTGATTGATTATTATCAAGTTGGATTTGGTAGTATTGAGACTCAATTGATTCTGAATAAGCAAATTTCTGAATTGACCTTTAGTAAGGGAGCTGGTACTGTATTTGAACATTATCAGAAATTGCAAGAACTTAATGGTTTAGCTAATGATGCTGGACAACCATTATTTAGTAATGAGTATATTATCAATCAATTGTGTCAGTGTGTGGAAAAGCCTGAAAGTGATGCTGATAAAGAGATGAAAGAATTAATTTCTTTTCATAGAAAACTCAAGAGTACTCCTGCTGTTGTACTAAATGCTCTCTCTGATTATGAACAACATCAATTTCAAAAGGCTGAACTCAAACCTGAAGCTGGAAAGAAGAAAAAGAAAGCTGGTTCTGCTATTTTTGTGTATGGTGTTGCAAATGCTGCTGTGAATGCTACTAAGAAGAAAAAGCAACAACAACAACAGAATAGTTCTAATAAGAAAGCAAAAGGAGCTAGTGGTGGAGCTGTTCTTATTTGTGGTTCATGCAAGAAGTCTGGACATAATGCTGATAATTGTTGGTATAAAGATCCTGATAAATGTCCTGAAAAATGGAGAACTAAATTCTTAGTAAAGAGAGAGAAATGGTTGAAAGAGAACAAACTCACTGAAGATGGTAATTTCAATGTAAGTAATAAATCTGTCAAGTAAATGATGATAATGAATTGGTTTCTCTATCATGAATTGCTGCTGATGTTGCTATATATATGATATTGTTACTGTTTCACATGTATATAAAAATATGTATATAAATGTGTGTATGTCTGTTTGAACTGTTTAAATTGTGTGTGAGTAAAACTTGCTGCAATATATATATAATATTAAATAATAATTATCATCATCATCATATATAATAATAATAACCCTGTGTACATATCCATGAGTATTTGTATGTTTGTGGTGAGTGTGGTGGAGATGATGTATATAATGAATGCTAAATAGTAGTTAAAGTAATAAAATACTTTAAAATTGATCCCTAAGCATATGTGTGAAGGATATAAATCAATTTATGTTGTTGATCTTGTTATTGTTATGCATCAATATAGGATCCTCTATTCGCTGAAAAGCATTTGGAGTTAAAAAGTGACAATTTCGAAAACATTAAGTCGATAGAATCTCATTACTGTAATTCTACGTTAGTGGTCACTGGTCCTGATGCTTGTGAAGAGTCTATTATAGATGATATTGGGAGTCATGACCCGATTGACATGCAAGTAGATATTAATTCACAGACAATCTTTGTAAGCAAGATTCAATGTTGTGCTTGTCATAGAGTACTCGATAACATTGACCGGAGCAAGCCCCATCCAAAAAGACTTAAGATCGTTTTAGACTCTGGTGCTAGTAATCATTTCTTTCCCTGTAAAGAGCATTTCAAAGAGTATAACGATACAGTAAAAGGTCTTGTGGCTCTTGGTAACAATAACTACAAATTAAAAATAATGGGAGAAGGAACTATCGGGTTGAAATGGCTTGGAAATGTACTCCATGTTCCAGAGATGAGCATTGCTCTGGTGTCTGTTTCTAAACTTGATAAAGATGGTTTCGAAATTAAAATTGGGGAAGGAAAAGCAATTGTATTGGATGAAAATGGAAATATTCTCATGACTGCTAAGCAAAGTGGTGGACTCTATCATATTGATAAAGAGTATAGAGATCAAGTCCTAGCTGAATATTTGAATTATGCTGAAGCAGAGAATTTTTCCAATGAGTTAGAAAAGTTAAATGTAAATGGTTTCAATAATAGTAATAAGTGTACTGATGATGATGATACTTTGACTGATGATCAATTTCCTAACGAAGAGGGGAATATTTCTCATGAAGTTGAAGAAAGGGTCAATTTGGACGTTAAGGGGTCTTCAGGTACAAAACCTATACAAACTTTTGCTGGCGTTGAACCTCTTCAACTTTTACATCGACGTTTGGGCCACATCTCTGAAACTAAAATCAAAGAAGGATTGAAGAATGATGTTTGGACTGGAGCTCAATATAAGTTTGAAGATGTGAAAGAAAGTCACTTGAAGCTGTGTAAAGAATGTCAAGAGGGTAGAATGAAAGCTTTTGCTAGAGTAAAAGATCCAAGTCAAACTAAAGTAGAATTATTTGAAAAGTTTGGAGTTGATTACAAAGGCAAGTTCCTGATCAAGTCTGTAGATGGTTATACTGGATTCTATTTATTCTGTGATTTCTATTCAAATTATCTGGCTATCTTTCTGGTGAAGAGTAAGGATGAGAGAGTTACTTTGTCCAAATTCAAAGAATTTTACACATTGGTCAAGACTTTGGCAAATAAATATCCATCTGTCATGCAATGTGATTATGATACTGTTCTCAAAAGTGAAAAGATGATTGAATGGATGAGAGATATGAATATTCAACTTCAAATGTCTGCACCCTATTGTCATTGGCAAAATGG
>JAUYOQ010000257.1 GCA_030697975.1 Nitrosopumilaceae archaeon
AGCATATTCTGATGATTTAGATGGATTACGAAAAATTCCAGAAGGCTTTCCTTCTTCACTTGATGAGCATCTTGCAAAACCAGTATCCCTGATTCCTGATCCGTTTGGATGTCATGAGTCATATGGAATGCATATGAGTAGTCTCTTGTTAGAAGGCCTTGACAGGCTTGACATAAGTTATGAATTCAAACGTGCCTATGATACATATCAAAAAGGACTGCTAAAAGAACAGATCCATACCATATTGATTAATAGCGAAAAGATAGGAAATAAAATTGAAGAACTAGTAGGCCAGGAAAAATATCAAAAATTTTTGCCTTACTTTCCTGTCTGCTCAAACTGTAATAGACTGTACACAGCAGAGGCCTACGAATATCTACAAGATGAAAAAAAAATCAGATACAAATGCCAAGACGCTCTGATAGGTTCAAAAAACCTAAAGGGATGCGGCAACGACGGAATAGCAGACATTACAAAAGACCTTGGAAAGCTTGCATGGAAAGTAGAGTTTGCAGCTAGATGGCAGGCATTTGATATACGATTTGAAGCCTATGGAAAAGACATAATGGATTCTGTAAAGGTAAATGACTGGGTCTCAGATGAGATCTTAAAATTTCCTCATCCACATCATGTAAAGTATGAGATGTTCTTAGACAAAGGCGGCAAAAAGATCTCAAAATCTCTTGGAAATGTAGTTACTGCACAGAGCTGGCTAAAATATGGAACACCAAAATCAATTCTGCTATTACTTTACAAAAGAATTACTGGCGCACGAGAACTAGGCTTTGAAGACATCCCATCACTTATGGATGAGTATAATGAATTAGAAGACATATTTTTTGGCAAAATCAAGCTTGATAATGAAGCAAAAATTGTAAAAACAAAGGGACTTTATCAATATGTAAACCTGTTAAAACCACCAAAAAATCCTTCGCAACATGTAAGTTACAGGCTTTTAATTGAGATGTGTAAAATTTTCAAAGAAGACAGAATACAACGTGTTACAAAAAAACTGCTTGACTATGGGACAATCAAAAATGTTGATCCACAGATAGAGGAATTAATTGTTTTAGCTGGTAATTTTGCAGATGATTTTGATACTCAACAAAAAATTGAAATTAATCTTGATAATACTGTCAAAAAAGCACTAAAAGAGATAGCTAATTTTCTTTCCACTGAAAACGAACCGCAGGACATTCAAAATTCAATATACCAAATTTCTAAGGCTAATAACATTGAGCCAAAAGATTTGTTCAAAATACTTTATCAAATAATCCTTTCAACTGATCGAGGCCCCCGTATTGGGCCGTTCATAAATGATATTGGTAGGAAAAAGATTGCACAAACTCTATACAGTTATGTTCAATAAAATAACTGCTTTGGCACATAGTGAACATAATAAACCAAGAAAAAGCGGTGGTTT
>JAUYOQ010000269.1 GCA_030697975.1 Nitrosopumilaceae archaeon
TGATAACATGTTGTTCTATTAGTTCGTGAATGTCTTCAGAATCAGATTTTTTGTCAAATTTTTCTTTTTTGAGCTTTTCAAGTGCTACAAGAATTTTTTTTGCCTCACTTTTTGTTATGATTTTTTTTTCGTAAAGCATTATCACGTGTGCTTGACTACCAGCTATATCATAAAATGCAATCTCTGCATCATCAAAAAGTGATGAAACATACTCTAGTGTAATCTCGTTAAGATTGTTTTTTAGTCGAGACCGATACATTATCATAAAGTTTAGAATGGTTATATATAGCATAGACGCTTTTTTTCATAATGGCACAAGACATCAAACAATTACGTGTGCAAATTTTTGATGAGCTATCAAAGATTGTAGATCCTGAAATTAACACACCAATTACTGAGCTAGAGTTAATTGATGAAGTTGACATCAACAACTCTAATGTCAAAGTGGATCTACATTTGACCAGTCCATTTTGTCCTGCAGTTTTTGGATTCAAAATATGTCAGGATGTTCATGATAATCTGTTGAAGATTGACGGTATTGATGATGTCAAAGTCAATGTGTCAAATCATTTTATGGCAGAGGCAATCAACAATCAGGTAAACAACAGTCCTAATCCAAAAAAACCTAAAACCTAACTTCGAAAACCTAACAGATATCCACGCAACAGTTGTATTCCCATAGCAGGATCTACACCTTTTGGGCATACTACACTACAAGATCCAGCAAAGTGGCATCTCCAGATGCCATGTGGTTCATCAATTATTTTGAGTCGTTCATTTTTTCCCTTGTCTCTTGAATCTGCGATATAGCGATATGCTTGGGCAAGTGCTTGTGGACCGATGAATGACGAATCGGTAGCCATTGTAGGACAAGCTGAATTGCAAAGACCGCATTTTATACAGTTTGAAAACTGGATGTATTTTTCTACTTCTTCTGGTGTTTGCAAAAATTCTTTTGTTTTTGAGGTAATCTCAGAGTCATCTCTTATGATATATGGTTTTAATTTTTTGTGAGTTGCAAACATTCTATCAAAGCCAACTGCTAAATCTCGAATTACAGGAAAGTTGTTCATTGGCTCAACTGTAATAACACTGGAGTTAAGCTCGGTAATTTTGGTAAAACAGGCTAGTCGTGGCTTTCCATTGATTACCATACCACAAGAACCACACGATGCTTGTCTACAAGAATATCTTACACCAACAGAGTGATCAAAGTGTTTTTTCACCTCTAAAATCACATCTAATACGGTAGTCCATTTCTCATATGGAACCTTAAATTCCAT
>JAUYOQ010000277.1 GCA_030697975.1 Nitrosopumilaceae archaeon
CTGTTTTTTTGTCATAGCTGTTAAAGGTGTAAGGATATGTTTTTTCTTGCATCATCCTTACACTTTGCGGTATAATTTGTCGTTTCTTTCCAAATTGTTTTTTCTTCCTATAGCTTAATAGCTCAAATGTTCGATCAGAAAAGGCATATCCAATTGCTCCAACTGCACCAACTAGGCCCTGGCCATTGCCAAGATAAAATGATTCTAAATTGTTTTTTGAGACAAATTGTTTTGCAAAACTTCGGCTAATCAGTTTCCACAGCGCAAGCTCACTAAAACTTGCAAAGTCTTTTGGGATTGTGTTATTTTGATAAAATACTAGTCCTGGATTTGCACCATTTTTTGTATCAGAGTAAGATTGTACCATATGTTTTACTTTTTGTTTTATTTTATCAGGCTCGTTTGTTTTGATGGTTAATCCTACTGCACCGTTTCCCCTTGTCTTCCATGGAATGTTTGGATTAAATCTAATCAATCGTGGGTAATCAAGAAATTCGACATTTTCTTTTCGTAATGTATCTACGATTTTGTACGCAAGATATGTAGTGCACATTCCCTTTGGTGAATCTGTATCGTCAAATCCAATGTGTAGCACAGTTTGTTGGTTCATGTCTTATGTCGATAGTTTGAGTTGTTATTTAATAATAGTTTAAATTAAAACCAAATGAGTAAAGAAATTACAAATGATAGTAATAGACGAAGAAAAGATTTTTGATGAGATAAAGAAAAGAAGGCCTGTTTCAGTAGCACTAAATGGCCCTGATGGCATTCTGCCAAAAATTCAGCACACCGCATCATATATCATGAAAAGATTTGGCATTCCTGCCTATGTGTTGGCAGATACTACGTGGGGCTCTTGTGATCTAAACTCAAATGGCGCAAAGGTTCTTGGCGCAGAGGTTTTGTTCAATATTGGTCATACAATAAGCATGGAGACAATGGACAATAATGTGGTTATGATTGATGCGTTTGATGATATTTTATTTGATAGTGTCACACCAAAGTGTGTAGATATTTTGAAAGGAAAAACTGTCTGCCTATTAACTGACAGTCAGCACCTACATCAGATAGAGTATGTAAAAAAAATTCTAGAAGATGG
>JAUYOQ010000283.1 GCA_030697975.1 Nitrosopumilaceae archaeon
GGAGTGTATGTGTTTTCTTTATGAGTGATTTGAATGAAATTCTTGATAAATTTGGAAATCGGGGATACAGGGCATCGCAGCTGGAAGCAAGTACAATCGGAGGAAGGCTCTATCTTGCTTCTTACGCACAAGGACTTGGTGCAACAGGCCTTACCTTTTACGATGATAAAGTAACTCAATTTTTTTCACCACATGCAAAAAACAAAAGTGTAATGTTTTTTGTTGCAATAGGCAAAAAGGCAACAATTTAGTACCTCTTTTTAGTTCCTCCCTTCTTTATCATCCACCACCGAAAGTAAACAAGAAAAGATAACCCTGCGATGATGCCTGCTATGAGCACGTATTGGCCTGTATGGTCTTGAAAAATGCATTGCTGAATCTGACTGTATAGTTCGTAGTACTCTAAAAGCGTGGGATCACCGTAGCTGTCCAGATTCTGTTCATTGAGAAAATTGATTCTTTCTTGAATTTGATTTTGCAACTCTACAAGATTTTCCTTATCTTGTGAGCTGCAATCATAGCGTATTTGCAGAAAGAGTTTTCCCAGATTAATCAAGATTTACTAGAGTAGATTTTCTTGGCATTTAGTATTGTGGGTTACTGGTTTTTTGATTCTGCCAATCATATAATACACAGAAGTTATTTCTTCATTATTAGTTGGATTTACTACAGTCACTTACTTTCATCTAGAATTTTGATTATTTCTTGTAGTCTTTGAGGATTCAACGCATATTGTGGGCCATAAGATGTAGGATGTTGTAAGATCAGATTTTCTTTTACAAGCTTCTTTAGTTTCTTGTCAACATCACCTTTTAGATGAGAAGGAAATCCCGTTTTTAGATTCTCTAACGAAATATGTTTTTTGCCGATTCTATTATCATAAAATAGCTTCCTCAATATTGCCTTGCTTATATCATCTGGCAATGTTTTCTAGTGTTTCCTGATACAGTTAAGTATTATGTAATTATTTACATAATAATAGGTAATTATATTAATAATAATTAATTACAATTAATTACAATTAATGGCAAAAAAGATAGTTTCTAAAAATAAGGCATTGCAGAATGGCCCTTTGGAAAGCGTATTTCCAGGTAGTACTTCAAAGATTCTAGATTTCCTTGCAACTTTTAAAGACTGGGACTATTCAGTTTCAGACATTGCAAAAAATGCAGGTCTTTCCTTCAAGACAGCGTTAAATGAAATAAAGAATTTAGAGCAACAACAAGTAGTATCTAGAACAAGAACTGTTGGAAGAGCCATAATGTACAAGCTCAATCTAAAATCAAAACAAGGATTCTATATTGACAAACTGATATTTGAGCTTGCAACAAAAAGAGCATTAGAATCATCCAATAAAACCAAAGCTAAAGTAACTGCCTAATCATAATTTTTCTTTAATCTTTGATACAAAACCATCCTAATGGTTTTGCAGTTTTAGTTATGCCTATACTATGAGAACCCAGATCGTTTTTTGGAAAAGAAGCATGAAATACTATAAGGAATGAAGAAGTAATGATAACATGGGGAAAATATTGGCTGGTAAGACATCTGACATACCACAAGGTAAAATGGTGAAAGTGGAATCTGAAGGAAAAGCAATTCTTGTAGCTAATGTGGATGGAAACTATTTCGCAATGGATGATATTTGTACTCACAAAGGCGCAAATCTTTCTGGAGGAACTTTAGAAGACTCTACTGTTACATGTCCTTGGCACGGTTCAACCTGGGATTGTAAAACTGGCAAGCTAGTTACATTTGCTACGCAGCTTAGGGATTTAGCTTCATACAAAGTTCTAGTAGAATCAGATAGTGTCTTTGTAGAGACATAATTGCAAAAAAACTCAAAGCAAGCTGGTATACTAAAAATCAAATAATAGCCTTGTAAAATTACATGGTTGCTAAGAGACTCGTCTATCCGGAAATCCTTGGATGATTATGTTAAACTGCGGATTCAGGAAATTCCAATTGAAATTAAACAGTCCTTTCTAAAGACAAAACAGGTTTGGAAATGTGAGAGCGAGTTTGATTTTTTGTATGGATATTACGTAGGAAAAATCGAGGAAGGGGCACTTCATTACCTGCAAAAGGCCACAAGGGCCTCTGCAGGCAGTTATGTGGATTTGTTTGAAATTAGGGGAGTGATTGAAGCGCACAGAGCTGATCTTAGAGATGCAATCAAGCGCTCAGTGCCCACTTGAATTTTAAAGTGAGTTTTACGGGATAATCCTTG
>JAUYOQ010000293.1 GCA_030697975.1 Nitrosopumilaceae archaeon
TTGTTGTTTTAAACAATTTTAGTTTGTCATCACATAATTAACTAATATAATTATAACTTTTTGTTATTTGAAGATGATATAATCAGAATCCTCTTATTCCCCTTGTCTTACTACTGGATGTTTCTTCACCCAAGAAATCTTTTTAAGCATTACATTTTTGTCATGCAGAAAAGTGCTACCAATTGTAAAAGCAATTGAACTATGATTTGCCCTAAAAGCGATTTCATCGTTTACAGAAATTCGACTTATTAGATCCTCAAGTTCTTCTAAGGCTTCAAAGTCGGAACCTGGAATAAACGGTTCTGTGAACTTTGTTAAAAACTCATCTTTGATCCCATTTTCCAAATAAATCATTTTGGTTGCCAACGGCACTTTTTTGTGAATGTCATCAAAAGGATTTTTTTCTAATTGTACCATTTATCTCCATTTAATTTACGAACAACTTTTAGAAAATAAATGGTATTTGTTTTTCAAACATTCAATATCAAATAATGATGTCAACATATTAGCAAGAGTTGTAATGATTCAAAAGTGATTTGAGGTTACAAAAAAATACAAAATTTGATTAATTTTAATAGGGAAATCTATATCATATTTGCAAGTTGGAAGGACAACTAAAGACTCATTCTTTGAGAACGGTAGAGTGGAAAGACAACAAAGTAATCATGATTGACCAGACAAAGCTTCCAAACAAGCTAGAATATGTAGAGTATTCAGATTATCATGATGTTGCAAATGCAATCAAAACTATGATTGTCAGAGGAGCACCAGCTATTGGTGTATCAGGCGCATTTGGTCTTGCACTAGCTGCTATCCAAAGCATTGCTACAACAAAAGAGGATCTCATAAAAGATCTTGAAGAAGCAAGACAAATTCTATTTTCAACAAGACCTACTGCGGTGAATCTCAAATGGGGTCTTGATAAAATAATGGAAATTGTAAAAAAAGGATCCGATGTTTCAACTATGCGAAATTCAATCATAGAGGAAGCAAAAAAGATTGCAGAAGATGATATCAAAACAAACATGTCAATGGGCAAGTTTGGCTCTGAGCTATTCAATGACAATGACACAATCATGACTCATTGTAACGCAGGAGCACTAGCTACTGTAGCATATGGTACTGCTTTAGGAGTTATTCGCGCAACAAAGGATGCAGGAAAAAAAATCAAAGTTATAGCAACTGAAACAAGACCAGTACAACAAGGTTCACGGCTTACAGCATTTGAATTAAAACATGATGGGATTGATGTAAGTTTAATCCCTGATACAGCTGTAGGATATACAATGGCAAATCGACTTGTAAACAAAGTAATTGTAGGAGCTG
>JAUYOQ010000258.1 GCA_030697975.1 Nitrosopumilaceae archaeon
TACAAACAGAATGATTATTTTACAATTTCGGTATCGGATTATCTAAAACATTCCATTAATTTCCATGAAAGGGAATGGAAACTTGTCAATAGACATGTTGAAAAAGGTATGGTGCATTTAACATCTCATGAAACTGTGAGGCTTATTAGAAAAGAACTTAGCAACTACATTACTTCAAAAATACATTCTATACATACTCCTCCAATGTTAAGTGGATTTAAAAAACCAGTAGAGAAATTAATTATGTTAGCAAAAAAATTTTCAACCCAAACTATTTCTTCTACAGAGTATCCACCATGCATAAAACATGCCATCGAAGTACTTGAAAAAGGCGAAAATCTACCTCACTCAGGAAGATTTTTGCTAGCTACTTTTCTCTTGGGAAAAGGACAAACGGTCGAACAAATAGCACCATTGTTTAAAAATGCACCTGACTACAATGAAAAGGTGACACTATATCAATTGAATCATCTTGCAGGAAGTATTGGTAATGCTACAAAGTATTATTGTCCATCATGTGATAAAGTAAAGAGCCAAAATCTTTGTTTTGCTATTCCAGAATGCGATAATATCATAAACCCACTTCAATTTGGAAAGAAAAAGACGTTAAATGCATGAAATTGATCAAAAGTTACTAGAAGAGTCTTTCAAAAAATACTATTTCGATAATTTTGACTTGATACATATCCCAGATAGACCATCTGAGAGAGAGTTTGGTTATCAAAAATTTAATGTGGGAATGAATAGGCACATCTCTTTAAAATCAGACAAAGAGTTACATCTTCTTTTAATCACTAATATTCCCTCTGATGTGTATTGTTCGAACGCATATTACTCGTTTCCGACTTTACCAATGGCAGAAAAAGATTGGCAAGGCGCTGATCTAATTTTTGATATAGACTCAAAAGACCTAAACTTGAATTGTAGTAAAGAACACACTTGTGCTAAATGCCTGTCTTGTAATTCCGTATTTCAAATTCAATCTAGTTGTCCTAAATGTAATTCGACAAAATTTGATACAAAATCACTAACATGCAACATGTGCATTTCTTCTGCCAAGGACGAAGTAACAAAGCTCTATGATATATTGACAAATGATCTAGCTATAGAAGAAGAAAACATTCAAACATATTTTTCTGGAAATGAAGGTTTTCACATATATGTCACAAATTCACAATACCAAAAATTAAGCTCAAGAGAAAGATCAGAATTAGCAGATTACATAATGTTTCGTGGCGTTATTCCAGAAACGTTTGGAATAAAAAAATTCAACTTTGAAAAATCATCATTTCCAGAGCTTAATGAAAAAGGTTGGAGAGGAAAAGTAGCAAAACAAATCATCGGTTCAAAATCAAAAAAGCCAAAAGTAATTCGTGAAATAATAGCTGGAAGTTACACAATATTTCAAAAAAAACTTGAGGATTTAAAAGACGTTATTGGCGCAAAGATTGATCCTAACGTAACAATGGATGTACATAGAATTTTCAGACTTGCTGGCTCATTAAACAGTAAAAGCGGTTTTTCAAAAGTATTATGTAAAAATATTGAAAAATTTAACCCATTTGCAGATGCTTGCTTGTTAGATGATGAAACAATTGAAATTAAGGCAAGTTGCCCAATTCAATTTAAATTAAAAAATCGAAAATTTGGACCATATAATGATGAGAAAATTTCTGTACCAAAATATGCAGCAGTATACATGATTTGCAAGGGATTAGCTAGTACTGCATAATATTATACAACTACTAATGAAAACCTGACAATATTTTGTCATTAAGCCAAATTGCAAAGCAAAATGCAACAATCCATTGAATTTTAGCACGATTTAGAGATTCAAAAAAATTTGTTGATTGTTGGTAAGACATTAATTAATGACATAATAACGTACGTTGATTTTGTATAGCACATCTAAAGAAGAAGGTCCTCCACCACCTGATGCTGGAAAATACATCAGAATAGGAATCGTGGCAGTAATCGGTATTGTGATTTTTGCAATTGTTGGCCATCAAGCTGTTATCTTATCCATGAATATTACCGAGTTTGATGATAAATTTACAAAACCTCTTTTCTATTCAGTTGTATCAGCTGTAACACTTGGAATAATAGCCCTAGTGCGAGTTAGCAGTAGATCATCAATAACGTGGTACGGTATTCGGACAGCAATAACCTTACTTAGCAAGGGAACACATGAATCTGTTACCTCAAATATTACCAGTTTTAAAGATTACAAATTATCAGTTCCACATTTTGTAATCTGGCAGATTACAAAAGTTCTGCTTTTTGGTGCTTTCTTTTCAAGCATAATGTTTGGCTTTGCTGTAATGTATTTGATAGACGGTAATGATCTTGGAATAGAAAATCTACCAAACTTATTTTCACTTCCATTTGTAACTCCGCCAACAAATCCGTCATATGGTACCGATAAAGTAATCCCGATGATACCAGCTTTATTGATTCTCATACCACCAATACTTGGTGCTATTGGAATACGCCTAACATTGTATGTAGGATTGAATACTATAATCAAAGTAATCACATCATACCTCCAAGATTCTTCACAAGGCAAACCAAGATTCCTTAGTTATGTCTCTACAATAGAGGGACTAGTTGGAATAGCAGTACTTTGGGCTGGCTTTAACATGTTTTTCACAGATCAGATTGATTATAACACAAGATATGCTATCGCGGGAACCCTTCTTGCAGGATTTGTTTTAATTGCATTTTCTATTCTTGATAAAATTAGATCTCGTGTCCTAACTCACATGCTTAAACGAGATGTGTATATTCGAGTTTTGACTCTGATCGTAATTGCAGTAGTTGTTGGTGCTGCCATGTCTGTAAATAACAGCATAGCAGATGCAAGAAAAATAGAATTTTTAGGGCCATATACAGCACAACAGATTTCCGTAAACAGATACTTAGCTGATCTTGATAAAATACAAGAAAACATACATGATGTAAAATTACAATCAATTTCCCCAAATAATATCCAAAATTATGTTAACCAAAATAGCGATGTCCTAAACGTCATAAGAGTATGGGACTGGCAAGCTGCATTTGCAAAATTAAAACCAGAAATAGGTTTGATTCCCTATGTTGACTTTGAAGATAATGACATTCTAAGATTTAACAACACATTGTATTGGACCGCCTCAATGAAACCAATCTTACCGCCTTCTGTGAGCCTGGAAAATAGATGGTATAACGAACATCTAGTTTATACTTATGTACCAAATGGTCTTCTAACACTGGCAGCCACAGATGGCCAGATAGTTGATAGTGCTGAATTTTTCAGTCAACGAACTATTTATTATGGTGAAGGCGGCTTGCTGGAACAAACTTGGTCTGCCTATCCTACAAGCAGGGGAAGCGAAAGTGCTGAACTAAACAATGCATTTTATTCTGGTATAGGAGGGCTAGACGTTCCACCTCCTCTTAGCTGGATTTTTGAGCCAAACTTTCTGTTATCATTTCCAGGAGATTCCATACATGTAATGCGATACAAGGATGTTAATCAGAGAATGCAAATACTTTATCCATATTTTCTCTATAATCTATTTGGAAGCGAACTTGACACATATCCAGTTACTGACGGACAGAATACTTATTGGCTTGTGCCACTGATTGTTGGGTTTGATAGTAGTGATGTTCCTTGGTCTGCTGGAAATCCATATCTTAGATTAGTTGGATATGCATTGGTAGATACCTATAACGGCGATATTTCTTTAATAAAACATGGCGATGATTTCTTTTCTGATATGTTTGAGAGCCAGTACTCTACTCATTTTATTGAAATGCCGCAATGGATAAAAGAGCAAATTCGCTATCCACAAGAGCTTTTCAATTGGAGAACTGAAATGTACAACATCTATCATGTAACTAATGTAGACATATTTATTCAAGCAAGTGAATTCTATGAGCTTCCACACGGATTAGAAACGTACTATATCCAGGCAAAACCACCGGGATTTGAAAAACCAACATTTCTTGGTCTGCTATCACTTGAGCTTCGAGGATCCCAGGGAAGGAACCTAGCAGGATACATGGTAGTAGAAAACAGCTTGCCAAATTTGGGAAAGATGCAGTTTTATGAAGTACCATTAAACTCCACAACCAAACTCATTGGCCCAACCGCTGTTCGTGAGGCACTTGATAGAGACCCAGACTTTGCTCAACTAAAAACACTTTTGCGAAATCCACGAGTAGGTGACAATATATTGTACCGTGTAGGCGAACACGATGTCTACTTTATTCCAGTCTATACTGCAGGCGCTGGAGGAGTTGTTGCACAATTGGGTACCATAGCCTCTGTTGGGGCTGCTTTTACTGGTGAATATTATGTTGGATTAGGAAACACGCAACAACAAGCATTTGAAGCATATCTCCAGAAACTTTCAGGCGTAGTTTCTCCATCAACAACAATCAATGGCGGTATAGATCTAGATAAAAATACAAGAATAGAAACTCTAAAATCAATATTTAACGAATCCGAAATTAAAATTCTGACACCCACTGAAATTCAAATCCCGCTATCCTTCAAAGAAGGTGAGGTGACATTCTTTACAGAAACCGATCGTGAAGCAGCAGAAAATCTAGTTTCTGAATTCATTGATAACTTTGTAAAGCCAAGTGGCAGGGCATACATGTGGGAAAAAGATGGTATTCTTAATTTCGGGGTTATTATAGTTGAACAAAATATTCCAGAGATGCATTACATCTCGATATTAATAGGAAAATAATTCATTACTAGTTAAATGCAAAAAATTAGGAAAATATGGTTATATGTGCACCTTATTAGTTTTAGATAACGGATCTGTTTACACAAGAAACCTGTTAGATTTTCTATCACAAGAAAAAATTAATTTCATGACTCTTACGCATGATAAAATACAGTTATCAGAAATAGCTAAATTTAGATGCTTTATTTTATCTGGTAGAACGAAAAATAATCAAAACATGAATGTCATAAATTCAAAGATAATTAAACATGCAGTTTTAGAAAAAAAATCACTCTTGGGAATATGTTATGGAGCAGAAATCTTAGCTTTAACGCTTGGAGGCACTATTAGAAAAACTAAATTTCCACAAAGGGGAAACCATATGATTGATGTAATAAAAAATAATCCACTCTGTACAGGACAGCTACATGTATTTGAAAGCCATAGCTATGAAATTTCACGATTAAATAACGAGCTTTTCGGAATTGCTAAATCAGAATATTGTAAATATGAAATCATTCAACATAAAGAACTTGATATTTTTGGAACGCAGTTCCATCCAGAAATGAGTGCTGATGGTCAAAAACTCATAGAATCATTTGTACATCTTTGATTTTAATATGGAAAAGATAATGATGAAAATATGAAATCATCTGAACATGAATTACTATTACCTCCAGTTGAGGAAGAAAACATTTGTTTGCCATTATCAATAAATGCAGTCTCTAAATACTGGAACGTAGATTTACCATTATCAGAAGCAGTTGAAATTGCAAAAAAATATCCTAATGTAAATGGTAGTATTTTGATTGAAGGCATTGAGATTGCAGAACGACATGGTCTTGGTAGCTCAATTCTACACTCATCAATATCAGAACTAAAAAAAATTATAGACATGGGAATCCCACCAATAGTAATTCTTCCAGGTCTACATGATATCATTCAGCATGCGTCCATTATTTCAGGATATGATGATGGAGAAAAAACAATAATTCATTATATTCCACAACAGCATAATGAAGACCAATTTCAAATAGGTGTAATTCCTGAAAAAAAATTCGATAGTTTATGGGAAGAAGATGGAAGATTAATGATCATATTAGCACCACTTGATATATTATCAGAAATAAAAATTGGTAATAAGAAATTAGACAAATCAAATCGCCTATGCTTTGTTTCAGAGCGACTTAATATACAACGAAAATCAGACGAAGCCATTCAATCACTTAAAAAAGCAATAGAAATTGATAACAAAAATTCTACTGCTTTTGCTTTATTAGGTGGAATATTAAACGAACAAAATTCTCCAGAATGTATCAAGTATTATGAAAAAAGTATAGCAATCAATGATAGATGCTATCTTGCTTATCGAGGACTAGGAAATTATTACTTAAAAAACAAACAATATGATAAAGCAGAGCAATACTATACAAAAGCAATTGAGATTAACCCTACAAGGTTTGGCCCAATTCACAAAAATCGTGGGCTGGCAAGACTGGAACAAAAAAAGACTATAGAAGCTAAACAGGATTTTGAAAATTATTTAAAATATACACCAAACGCAAAAGACAAACAAAGTATTTTACAAGCTTTACGCGAATTTTGAAGATGCGGAGTGCGGGATTTGAACCCGCGACCTTCAGCTTGGGAAGCTGACGTCCTGCGAGGCTGGACTAACTCCGCGCAGCTTGACTCTAGAGACTAGCGTTATATAGCTTAATGAAAAATAAAATTCATGGATGCAAGATGTCCAGAGTGTGATAAAGTAGCAAACCTTGATGATGAAATGAAAAACGTAAAATGTCCTCATTGCAATTTTGAAGCAGATTATGATACGTATATCGAAATAATGAAAGACCACGCAGTAAATATGGCTGCAGATTATATTCCAAAGAGACCTTACTAGATTTTACCAATAATTTCCCTTATCTGAACAATCAAGATGGGAACCACATTTTGTACAAAACATATGACATGATTGAATCGAAGTCATTTTACTTTCGCATCTAGGACACTTGATCTCTTCCACAAACCAAATTCATCTCAAAGTGGTTTAAAGATTCTGTACAAAGATTAATTAGTAGTCAAGTTTTTTTTTGCATACTTGGCAAATTTCAAATTAACAATATCAGATAAAACTGGAAAATCAATAACCAAAGAGCTAAAAGAAAAGGATGCAAACCCCTTGTTAGGATTACAACTACAGAATGAAGTGGATGCATCAATTGTAGGACTGGCAGGAAAAATGAAAATAACAGGAGGTAGTGACAAGTCAGGCGTTCCAATGAGATCTGATATCCATGGTGGTTCAAGGAAATACGTGCTGTTATCCAAAGATGTTGGGTTGCGAACCGCAGAAAAAGGCCAACGAATAAGAAAGCTGATCAGGGGAAATACAATTACAGAAGAAATTTATCAAATAAACAGTAGATATGATGGTGAACTACAAGTAGAACAAAAAACTGCTGAAGAACCATCAAAAGAAAAAAAGGAATAAGTTAACATAACCCACGCAAAAACTTGTATTGTTGCATTGGAAAGAAATTCTTCCTGATTGGTACATAAAAAAATATGGTTATCAACCATGTGTTAACATCGGTACAGCAGGTCATGTTGATCATGGAAAAACAACCCTAATTCAGGCATTGACAGGTGTTTGGACAAGCGTACATAGCCAAGAACTAAAACGGGGAATAACTATTCGTGTAGGATATTCTGATGCAGCATTTTACAAGTGCAAAAGCTGCGAGTCCCCACTTGGTTATTCTACAACACCAAAATGTCCTAATTGTGGGAAAGAAAGCGAGTTATCACGAGTAGTAAGTTTTGTGGATAGTCCTGGCCATGAAAGTCTAATGGCAAACATGCTCTCAGGTGCTGCATTAATGGATGGAGCCATGTTGGTAGTAGCTGCAAATGAAAAGGTTCCAAAACCACAAACTAAAGAACACCTTCTTGCATTGCAAACATTAGGAATAAACCAGATAATTCTAGTACAAAACAAAGTAGATCTTGTCTCCTACAAAGAAGCGTTAGATAACTATAATGATATTACAAAATTTGTTAAAGGAACAAAAATTGCCAAATCCCCAATAATACCTATTTCTGCACAGTCAAAGCTAAACATTGATGCGTTAATTGGAGCTATTGAGGAAAACATAGAAACACCAACTAGAGATGAATCAAAAGAAGCAGTAATGCATGTTCTAAGATCTTTTGATGTAAACAAACCTGGCACAAAAATAAAGGAGATCAAAGGTGGAGTAATAGGCGGAAGCTTAACTTACGGTATATTCAAAGTTGGTGACGAAATTGAGATTAGACCAGGTATAATTAATGAGAAAAAAAAGAGCTACGAACCAATACGTACCGAAATTGTATCGCTTGGTACTGGTGCTGGAAGAGTTGAAATGGCAAAACCAGGAGGGCTCATTGCCATAGGTACAAAACTTGATCCTTCCTTAACACGTAGTGATTCACTTATTGGTTCAGTAATAGGCAAACCTGGTACACTTCCTGAAAATTTACTAACTGCCAAAATTGAAGTAAGTTTATTTGATTCTGCTGTAGGCGATTCAGATGAAACAAAGGTTTTACCAATTCAGGTAGGCGAATCATTACGACTAAACATTGGAACTGCACCAGTTCTTTCTAGAGTAGAAAAAGTAAAATCAAACATTATCGAAACACAGTTTAAAAGACCCGTATGCATTTTTGAAAAAAGTAATGTTGCAATTAGTAGACGAATATCTGATAGATGGAGATTAATTGGGGCAGGCATAGTTGGTTGAAGTTGTTTGTGATACCAGTTTTTTAATCCACATTGCAACAAAAAGAATAAAAAATATCTCAAATCTTGAAACTGAAATTGGCTCAATTCAATTTGTTGTACCAGATATTGTGATACAAGAACTTGAAAAACTAAGCAAGAACGATAAGAAAAAACAACACATTATCCCAACTTTAGAATTTATAAAAAATCTAAAAGAAATAAAAATTTCTGGAACATTTGTAGACGAATCTATCATTTCTTACACAAAAAAACATGGAGGAATAATTGCGACAATGGACACAAACCTAAAGCACAGAATCAAAGAATCTGGCGGCTCTGTTATTTCTATATCAAATGATAAAATCGTCCTTGAACCTAGTAAAATTTAACTTTAATAAAATGATGAAAAATCTGTGTTTGACTATAGTGGAATTCAAATTAGATGGTATGGACATGACACCTTTACTATAAAAAATAATATTACTATATGTATAGATCCATACAAGCTAACAAAACCACTGTCTGCTGACATTATTCTAATTTCACATAACCACTTTGATCATCTGAGTGAAGATGATTTATCTAAAATTACAAATCAAAATACGATAATAGTAGCACCTAACGAATGTATTTCTC
>JAUYOQ010000306.1 GCA_030697975.1 Nitrosopumilaceae archaeon
AGAGTACAGTTGATGGGTATCTAAGAGCAATGAATCTACTATTTGCATCAAAACGGGTCGTTGTTGTAGGATATGGATGGGTCGGAAAAGGAGTTGCAGCGCGATGCCACGGAATGGGCTCTAAGATTATAGTGACAGAAGTTGATCCTATCAAGGCACTAGAAGCCCACATGGATGGATTTGAGGTAATGCCAATGGCTCAAGCTGCAAAGATTGGTGATATCTTTGTCACATGTACTGGAATGACTAGTGTAATTAGAAAAGAACACATTGTAAAGATGAAAGATGGTGCTGTTCTTGGAAACGTTGGTCACTTTGATGTAGAAATTGACAGTGATTTTCTTTTGAAAAAATCAAAATCTGTTAGAGAAGTAAGGCCAAACCTTGATGAATGTGTGTTGCAGAATGGAAAGAAAATATACTTGATAGGAAAAGGCCGACTAGCTAATTTAGTTGCAGCAGAAGGTCACCCTCCTGAGGTCATGGCTCAATCATTTTCAAACCAGCTACTTTCTATCTTATACATTCTAAAAAATCACAAAAAACTAGAAAACAAGGTAATGAAAGTTCCACAAGAAATTGACAAACAGGTTGCAGTCGATGCACTAGAAGCAATGGGTGTTAAAACAGACAAGCTAACAAAAGAACAGATTTCATATATGAACAGCTGGTAGCTTCTTAAGATACATTAATTTTCAAACTAGTATGAGAGACAAGGCAATAATTACAAGCGCACTTCCATATGCTAACGGTGAGATTCATCTTGGTCATGTTGCATCAACTTATCTTCCAGCAGACATAACAACAAGGTTTCTAAAGCAAAAAGGAGTTGAGGCCTATTACATTTGTGCATCAGATGATTTTGGCACTCCAATTTTGATTCAAGCAGAAAAGGAAAAAAAAAGCCCACAAGAGTATGTGGAATATTGGAACAAGCGTGATTATGAGGATTTTACGGCACTTGATATTGATTTTGATTTTTTTTACAAGACAAGCTCACAAGAAAACATTGAATTTGTCCAAGATGTTTTTAAAAAGTTATACGAGGCTGGTCATATTTACGAAAAAGAAATCATCCAGTTTTACTGTAACACTGACAAAAAATTTCTTCCTGACAGATACGTAATAGGTGTTTGTCCTTACTGCAAAGCCGAGGATCAGTATTCAGATCTTTGTGAAAAATGTGGTAGGGTGCCAGAAGAAATCGAAAACCCAAAATGTGCACTATGTCATAAACCTCCAGTAAAAGAGAAAACAAAACACTACTTTTTCAAACTCAAAAATTTCTCTGAAGAACTTTACAAATGGCTTGATGAAAACCAAAGCCTACAAAAAGATGTAAAAAAATACGTCCAAAACTGGATAAAAGAAGGATTGATTGATTGGGATATTACTCGAGATATCTCGTGGGGTGTTCCAATTCCAATAGACAACGCAAAAGGAAAGGTGTTTTATGGCTGGTTTGACAATCATCTCGCATACATTTCATCTGCTATAAAATTTCTAAATGACAAAGGACTAGATGGAAAAAAGTTTTGGAATTCTGCTGATATCTACCACTTTATAGGAAAAGACATTGTATATCACCACTATCTTTTCTTGCCTGCAATGAGGATTGGAATTGCAAAAGAGTACAAGCTTCCAGACTATATCCCAACACGTGGTCATCTTACATTACAGTCAAAAAAAATATCAAAAAGCCGTAACTGGTATATTGGATTAAAAGAGTTTTTAGAATATTATCCTGCAGACTATTTGCGATTCTACCTTGTTTCTATAACGCCATATTCACAGGATGACTTGAACTTTGACTGGGAAGAATTTGCTACAAAAATAAATTCAGAATTGATTGGAAACCTTGGAAACTTGGTCAATCGTGCACTTGGATTTGCAAAAAAAATCTTTGATGGGAAAATACCTGCACCAGAAATCTTTGACAATCATGATAAGGAAGCAGAAGAAAAGATCAAAAAATTGTCTTCAGAAGTTGGCAATTTAATGGAACAAAACCATCTTGATAGGGCAATAAAAAAGATTCTTGAATTTACAGCA
>JAUYOQ010000308.1 GCA_030697975.1 Nitrosopumilaceae archaeon
ACATGGGGGGTAAACACAAATGGTGTAGTAGGATATGGTCGTTTCGTTAAGTAGAAGAACTGGCGCAGTGGCATTCTTTTACTGGCTTTGGGACGGATTAGATAGGACTATTTTTACTGGAATGAAGTTTTCATTTCCTGCAAGATTTGTAAGCCCATTTGGATTTTTAGGAATGTTAACTTTCATTACATTTGTAATTTTGGGCATCTCAGGAGCATTGTTGATGTTTTATTACGAACCAATAATTACTCGAGCGTGGGACAGCGTACAATTCATAAACGATGATGTACCGTTTGGCTTTCACATCAGGAACATCCACTATCATGGTTCAAACGCAATGGTACTTCTGGCAATATTACACATGTATTACCAATACTTTAGTGGAAGATACAAGATTAGAAATGAAGTCCTATGGGTAACAGGTGTCATACTAGGAACTGTAACAATTCTTGAAGCCTTTACAGGATATGACATAATCTTTAGTGAAAGGGCAGAATTAGCTATAAGCATTGCAGCGTCGTTGACAAACTCCATGCCAGTTGTAGGTCCAACAATACGTGAGGCTATGTTTGGTAGTGGATTTCATGACTTTGTACTTAGATTCTATGCTCAACATGTGTTTATTTTGCCACTGGTTATGTTAGGCCTAATGGCAGTTCACATGCCACGATTTTTGGTTTTTGATGTACCAATGGTAATGGCAATTTCAGGTGCAATTTTCATAACTGGTGGTGTATTTCCAATTGATTTAGGATTCAAGTTTGAACCTACCGTACCTCCTGGTATCACAGTGCCAGAATGGTACCTTACAGGATTATACGCATTTCTTAGAACACAGTACGACAAATTTGTAACTGGAGTACTTTGGCCTGGACTGTTTATTCTGTCGTTATTACTAATTCCTTTCATAGACAGATACAAAAAGTTCTCATGGAAAGATAGACCAATAATAACTGCACTTGGAATAACAGGAATCTCACAAATCATGGTTACTACATACTGGGGGTTCTATATTTCACCAGATACAACAAAACCTCTAGTTGAACGATTGGTAATCGATCCTGTATTTCTTTATCTTGTCATGATTTTACTAGTGCCACTAAGCTTTGGTTTTAGTTATATGATGATAAAACTTGCCCAAGAAGCAGAAAGAAAAGCAAAGCTTGCAAAAGAGAAAGGACCAAAGAAGGTAGCAGAAATCAATCTTTCACAAAAGTGGATAAATTGGGTTATAGTCGCATTAATTGGATTTCTAGTATTTCTCAACATTGCAGCCTATAATGCCACTCTTACAGGAATGAAAAACATATCGCTTTTCT
>JAUYOQ010000310.1 GCA_030697975.1 Nitrosopumilaceae archaeon
TTGGCCTTGATGGCACACCTGGTTTTTTTATAATTGGGCCTGATAATGAAGTTACACGGATCAGTGGCGCACAACCATATGATGTATTTAAGCGCACTTTTGATTCTGAATTAAACAAATAAAAATTTATAAATTATTAGAAAAGGTCACGTACAAAATTATAAAATTATAACTTTTTGGTAGACATATTTAGCTGAATAATGCTTATATGAGAATTAGAGAGGGCAAGCGTATGGCAGCAGGAATTGACGACATTTCAATATACATCCCAAAGCTGTTTGTTGACGCTTCAGACTTTGCTGTTGCAAGAGGAGTAGATCCTGCCAAACTGCAAAGGGGATTAGGAGTATCCCAGATGGCAATAGTGGATACTAATCAAGACCCAGCATGTCTTGCCGCAAATGCTTGTCTTAGAGTGATGCAAAAAAATAAACTATCACCAGATGACGTTGGACGACTCTATGTAGCAACAGAATCAGCACTTGATGAATCAAAAGCTATGAATTCCTATGTAATTGGAATGCTTGAACAGGTTTATGGTGAAGGCTCATTTGAGCACTGTGGTGGAATCGAGTGCAAATTTGCCTGTGTGAGCGGCTCGTATGCATTATACGATAACGCTAACTGGATAAGAGCAGGAGAAGCAGAAAACAAAAGTGCACTAGTTGTAGTATCAGACATTGCAAAATATGATTTAGGTTCTAGCGGTGAGATGACTCAAGGAGCTGGAGCAGTTGCAATGCTACTTAATGACAAGCCACGTTTATTGGCATTTGATCCTAAAGTTACTTCAACATCAATAAAAAATGAATACGATTTTTACAGACCTTTTGGAAAAGAAACTCCAATTGTTCATGGCCAATATTCAAACTTGCTTTACCTAATTCAGGTAAGAAATGCTTTAGAGGCATACAAAAGAAAGGCATTGGCTACAGGTTTGATCAAGTTAAAGGAAGGTGAGACAGTCTTAGATCACATTGATTATCTTAACATGCACTTGCCATACAGCAACATGGGTAAAAAGGCACTTGCATACTTAGTTCGTCATGAATGGAGGAGAACTCCACGCTGGAAAAAATTAATTGAAAAAATCGGAATTGAAGAACCACGACCAAAGGATCCGC
>JAUYOQ010000318.1 GCA_030697975.1 Nitrosopumilaceae archaeon
AGAAAAGAAAAAGACAACACCTTCAAAAACTGAAGAAAAGATAGCTCTAAAACCCAAAGAAAAGAAAAAGACAACCCCTTCAAAAACTGAAGAAAAGAAAACCTTCGAAGAAGAACTGGAAGAACAACTAACAGATGAAGAAATCGAGAATTTTCAAATTGCAAAAGTGGATATGGATAAACTCACAAACAAAGTCACAGAAATCCTAGCAAAATATGAGTCTAAGGGCATGTTGCAAAGTGAACTGTGGAAGAAACTAAAACTAACAAGCCGAGACGGTTCTCGTTTGGCATTAAAATTAGAACGTATGGGAATCATCTCAAGAGAAAAGATTCTTGAAAACGGAAGATGGACATACAAACTCATTATCAAAAAAACTCCTATTAGCACAACTTCTATAGAAAACGCGCCATGTTTGACGTGTCCTGTCGAACAAAAATGTACAATAGATGGAGAAATTAGCCCACGTACATGTAAATGGATTGAGGATTGGGTTCTTGTCCAAATAACACCATCAAAGAAGAAAAAATGAAATTAATTGATGCAAGAAAGGATCATTTTAGAAAACTTGCACGAGAAGAAGGTTATAGAAGCAGGGCAACTTACAAACTAAGAGAGCTTAATAACGCATACAGAATCATTGGTCCTGGATTTTATGTGCTTGATCTAGGATGTGCACCGGGAGGTTGGACACAAGTAGCAGTGAAATTAGCTGGCAACAAAGGAAAAGTTATGGGAATTGACACATCATATGTTGAAGATATTCTAGGTGCCTAAATAATTCAAGGTGATATAGAAAATGAATCTATTGTAGATGAAATTCTATCATATTTTGAAAGAAAAGTAAACGCTGTCATATGTGATATCTCACCACAAGTTATTGGCAAGTGGTCAGTTGATCATGCAAAACAAATTTCTTTGAATTATAGCTGTGCAAAAATCATGGAAAAAGTACTGGTTCACAAAGGAAATGCAGTCTTTAAGGTTTTTGACGGTGAATATTCAAACGAATTTCGAGATTATCTAAAGGAAAAATTTGTAAAAATCAAGTTAACAAAACCAAAGGCTAGCAGAAAACCAAGCAGCGAATTATACTATGTCTGTTTGGGATACCTTGCCTAGTTTGCAAAAATATCTTTTAATTCGTTTATGTTTGCATTAGTTCTTAGGCCTTTAAAATTAAGTGAAGTGGGACTAGCTAAAAATCCACTGTTTTGAAGTTTGTTTATTGCTTTTGTTAGAGACAAAGGGGCACATTTCATTTTTGACGCTATTTCATCAAGCGTAAAATACGTTCCTGACATTTCAGCTTCAAGAGTACATCTTTGCAGTATTTTTTCACATTTCTTGTCAACAGAACAATTGGGTATCTGTTCTAACATGGATATGACAAATTCCTTACTAAATAACTGCCCAATCCATAATGGTCCTGCCACTGTTACTTTTGAACTACACAAATTACAAACATTACTTTGATGTTCAGAAATGGTTCTATTTCCACAAAAATTACAATGTAAAATGTAACCCATCTTTTCTTCCTGAACCGGCTTGTTGAGAATTTTTACATATGTTCGATAATAGTGCATCTCATTTTCTACAAAGAGTGGTATAACCTCGACATCAAATCTTGCAGCAACCATGTTGATGCAACCAAGTACAAGCCGTATTGCCATCTCATTTCCGTATTCTGTCTTGACGGGAACCCCATAGTATCTTCTCTTACACGCATCATTAGCCAACCCATGTAATACTTGTAAATCAGTAGCGGTAGCAGAAAACAATCCTCCATGCATTGTCGCCCTTATTGCACAGTCAATGTATTTTGAAGGAGAACCAAAGGGATCTACATCCACAATTGTTGCCCTTGATCCTTTTTTTGAGTGACTACTTAGAAATCTACAGGTTTCATTTTCTGATATTTCATAATTTAGTAAATTATTCAGATTTGCCGACCTTAGGCTTAGATTAAGTGCGGATGGATTAAGATCATTTACTATGACTTTTTCAATGCTTTTTACCTCATTTGCAACCCTTAGTCCCCTTGCACCTATGCCCGCCAATCCATCGAGAAAAATTTTTGGACCTACAAAATTTTCTAAAAAGGCTGAATAGGCAATAATAGAAAAATCTCGATTCATCTTTGCTCTAGGATTAAAAAATGCAGGTTCTCTTGGAGGTACTTTGGAGTTAACAGAATCAGGCGGTACAAGAATCTTTGTGCGTCCTTCAATTATTTCTAAATCATTAAGTGAAGTTTGCAATTATAATTACAAATCTTCATTCACCTATAACGGTTTAATATGCACAGTACTTCAGAGATTTGTGCTTATTTGTGGAGTTGATGAGGCAGGAAGAGGTTCTATGGTAGGACCGCTTGTAATTGCTGGAGTATCTATAACACACAAAAAAATTAAAGAACTTGATTTAATGGGAATCAAAGATTCAAAAAAACTTACTCCTCATGTTCGCGAAAAACTATACAAACAAATCATTGACTTTGTAGACGACTATTATGTAACACAAATCAACCCATTCACAATAGATCGAAACGTTCGCAAACACCAGCTAAACGCTCTTGAGGCAAAATACATGGCAAAAGTGATCTTAAAACTAAGCCCAGATATTTCGTATGTTGATTCATGTGATGTAAATGCCACTAGGTTTGGGAAAGAAATATCTGGACTAACAAACAATGGCAAAATTCGATCTTATCACCACGCTGATAGTAGATTTGTTATAGTTTCTGCCGCCTCAATACTTGCTAAAGTAACAAGGGATAAGGCAATCAAGCGCTTGCATAAACAGCATGATCTGGGTAGTGGCTATCCATCAGATCGTAAAACGGTTAAATTTGTAGCAAATTTGATCAAAAATCAAGTAACAGTTCCAAATTTTATTCGCACAAGCTGGAAACCAGTTCAAGTTATGTTAAGAAATTAATCGCTTTTAAGATATTTTGCAATTACCATTGCATGATCTTTGTCATAAGGATAAAGATCAATTACTTGGTTAATTTCAAAATGCTGTTGAATCTTCTTTATCTCCTCTTCAATAATTCTTTTTGGGTTTTTTGTAACATCTATACTTCGAGTTTTAATAACCAAGAACAAATATCCGCCAGCCTTTAGATACAGCTTACAATTTGCAATAGCGATTTCTGTCTGATCTGGCTGTGCAATATCGACATAAACTATGTCGACTTGACCATAAATTGAAAAATACTGTTTAGGTTGTCTTGCATCCTGTATTATTGGAATGATATTTGGCCTATGTGATGCTACTCTGTCAAGAAAATCCCTTGCAACCCTGCTTGAGTGTTCAACTCCAAAAATTATGCCTCTTGGTCCAACAATATCAGATATATGACTAATTGTAGTTCCTGTTGATACTCCAAGATAGAGAATATTTGATTTATCAGTAATTGGAAATATCTCTAACCCATTCATAATAGATGCTGCTAATTTACTTCTAAAAGGATCCCATAACCTGTACTCTATGTCTTTCTTTTTTACTAGCTTTTCTTTGTAAACTTGGTTTCCAATAACCAAGTTTTCAGTTGCAAGTTTTTCTTCGCCGTCTACTTTGATCCAATAAAAATTCTTTTTATCTACGTCCAAAACGTTTTCGTTTCTTGTCCTTTGATTTGAATTTTGATTTTTTATCATCATTCCATTTTCTAAATGGTCTTTCTTCTCTACGTGGTATCGGTTTTTTCTCTATAGGATTTTTGTATTTTTTGCCAATTTCGTCAACTCTAATGTTTAGTTTTTCTAATAATGTGTCATTTCGTCCTACACCATAGACATCAACCCTTGCTGCTATAGCTGCTTTTGCCGCTATTGCCCTTGCAATCTTTCCACGCTGCCATCGTGGTGCGGCATGAACCAAAGCATGCTGGAACAATAATCCATGTTTTGGAGGTTGTGCTCCTGTTTTTAGTGATCTAAAAAGCGCCTTTTCTGCCCCAAGCACCTGAATTGTACTTGCAGGCATTGAGGAAAGTCTCTTTAGGCTTCCGGCTCTTGCAAGAATCCTAGCCCCGACAGAAGGTCCAAGAATTGCTGAAATATTTGGTGCAATTTTGTTCATTTGTGTTTCAACGTGATTTTCTATTTTTTTTCGCAGCTCATGTAATTCAAGAATCTGTTTTGCCAACGACTTTACAAGCGAAAGATTCTCTTCTGATATGTCTCCGCCTCTACTCTTTTCTGAAATAACAGAGAGCATCTCTATTTTTGAATCAGGAAAACCTGCATCTTCAAACACCTTTTTTGATAAATTCTGCCTTTTTCCAGCTAAAACTATTTGTGAATAACCAATAATGCTGTCTATTATATTGTCAAGTTCTGGAAAGTGAAGACCGTACCATTCTCTAACTCGTGAGCTTATTCCATTGATTATTTTGTCAGTCTCATCAAGTGTATTGATAGATTGGATTATGTGAAGATCTGGGCTCTCTGAAACTTCGGTTATCTTTGATGATGAAAGCTGAACTGCAAAATTACGTAGTTTTGTCATAGCATCATTTACATCTTTTGCAAAACCAGAGTCTACTAGAATTTTTGTTTTTGAGATGTGTATGTTGTTAATCTTGTCTTCATCCATTAACTGTGCATCAATTGATTTCTTTTTTAGAATAAATAACAATGATTCATCACTTACAACCATGACTGTTTGTAAATTTGATAAAAACTCAATTAGTTCCTTAATTTCTAAACTGCGATTTTTTATGGAAAGATAATCTCTTACAGGATTTGAAAAGGGAAACGATTTTTTGCACACACCATTTTCAAATATTGCTACACCTAGTTCCGTAAGAATAACAGAATGCATGAATTCATGACTCTGGTTCTCATTAAAAAAGGTACCATCTAATGTACAAATCAACTGTTATAAGACAAAGTTGGTTTATGTTTCAAAGTGAAACCAAGCCTTTCAACTTCTATAGGGTCAATACAGATTGAAAGACCCACAATGCTTGCATCTGGAATATTGGGAATATCACTTGATGTTTTTAATCGAATTTACAACGCTGGTGCAGGAGCAGTAGTAACTAAATCCCTTAGCAAAGAACCATGGGAGGGTTATCCAAACCCCACAATATTTAGCGTAAAGGGTGGAGGATGGCTTAATGCAATAGGACTTTCAAATCCAGGAGCACCATACTTTGCAAAAATGATTTCACAAAATAAAGAAATCCCAATCATTGTTAGCTTGGTTGGCTCTGTTGAAGATGATTTTACCTTTATGATAAAACAATTTGAAAGCTGCAAAATTCTTGCCTTTGAATTGAACCTTTCATGCCCACATGTAGAAAAAGTGGGCCTTGAGGTAGGCGATGATCCAGAACTTGTCAAAAAAATCATAAAAAAAATCAAATCAGTAACAAAGACTCCAATAATCGCAAAGGTTGGGCTTGGAACTACCAATTATCTAGATACAGTTCTTGCAGCACAGGAATCTGGTGCTGATGCAATAACTGCAATCAATACACTACGTGCTATGGCAATTGATGTTGAAACCGAAAGACCAATACTTAGTAACAAAATAGGCGGTCTTTCAGGAACCCCAATCAAACCAATAGCTGTACGATGTGTTTATGAGATATCAACAATGTATGATATTCCAATAATCGGCTGTGGTGGAGTATCAAGCTGGGAGGACGCTGTTGAATTTATTCTTGCAGGTGCATCTGCTGTACAGCTTGGAAGCATTGTAGGAGACAATTGGCTTAGTGTCTTTGATGACATAAACAATGGAATAACGAAGTATATGGAGAAAAAAGGTTTTTCAAAAATAGAGGAAATGATAGGACGTGCAAAGAGATTTTAACCATCCATCAATCCGTCAAATAGAAAAAGTAATTGATGAAACTCCTACAGTCAGAACCCTAGTCTTCTCAGATGATTTACTTTCTACAGTTCTACCAGGACAATTTGCCATGGTTTGGATCCCAGGTGTTAATGAATTGCCAATGAGTGTCATGATTTCACAAGAAAAAGGAAAAGCTGCATTTACGGTACGAAAACACGGCATGGCATCTACGGCGCTTTATAATTTAGGTGCAGGTAAATTAATCGGCGTTCGTGGTCCTTATGGAAATCATTTTGACATAAAAGAAGGAAAACTACTTCTTGTTGGGGGCGGTACTGGTCTTGTCCCACTACTTAGATTACTCAAATTCATAAAAACAACAGATAATGTAACTGTACTAATGGGCGCAAAAACAAAAGACGAAGTATTTTTTGAGAACTTGGCAAATGAATTACTTGAAAAAAATAATCACAAAGTAATAGCTGTAACCGAAGATGGCTCTTATGGAAAAAAGGGGCTCGTAACAGAAATAATGGAAGAATTGTTGCAAACTAGTACCTTTAACGCAGTTTATACATGTGGTCCAGAACTGATGATGTACAAAGTGATACAGTTAGCAACATCAAAAGGAATCTTTGTTCAAGCAAGCCTTGAGCGCATGATGAAGTGTGGAATAGGAATATGTGGTAGCTGCTGTGTGGGAGAAGATCTTGTTTGTCGTGATGGGACGATATTTGATGGTAAACACCTATTAGCTAACAGCGAATTTGGTCATTCGCATAGGAATAAAGCGGGAATACTTGAAAATTATTAAAATATGCTGACCAGCAAGGTTTAAAATAAATTAAAAAAACTGTCCGTAAAGGGACAAGAATTATGGCACATCCTAAGATCGTATTAACCGCAGACAGAACACTCATGTCACCATATCGAGGAATATCGCTTGCAACATTTTTTGGTTGTGCCCCAGCATTAGATCCTAATCGTGATAAAAACAACTTTTGGTATAAAATACTAAAAAATCAAGTTACTCCAAAAGTTTTATTTGATTTTATTTGCAATCCAATCTCTCATACTAATGGTGTTGCTGATTATGCACCATATGGTTTACGTAAAGTAGAGGCAGGTTTGATACGCGATGGATTTAAGCGTGAAGATGTAGTTGTAGCACATCCTGATCATCTAGAGAAATTTATTGGTCCTGAAACAGAGGTGGTGGGCACCTATGAAATGGATCCACTTGGCATGGGGCCTGTTACAATGACATTCACGTATGGTCGAAAACAAACTTCCTATGATGAGTATTACTGTAGAGATCTACACATGAAAATTAATGCTGCAAAGAAAAAAAATGGTAGTCATGCCAAAGTTATTGCAGGAGCCTCTGGAACTTGGCAATACAACTATGATCCAGAAAAAATTGAAGAATATGGTTTGTATGCGGTTTTAGAAGGTGAGCTTGGTGGCATTGCACCAGAAATAGACGGCCACGCTGGAAAGTTTTTCAATCATCTCATAGACGGCGATTTTGAAAACATGGATCCCTTCAGGAAAAAATCTGATTTCAAAATTGACATTAAAGAATTCAAACGTGGTGATAAGCTCATACATGGAAGATTTGTTAATTACTGGGACCGACCAGACATTGAAGAAATTCCAGAAATAATTGAACCTAGCATGCATGGAATGATTGAAGTAATGCGTGGATGTGGTCGTGGTTGTAAGTTTTGTGATGTGACCTTAAGGGCACTACGATACTATCCTCCAGAAAAAGTCAAAAAAGAAGTTGAAATAAACCTGAAAAAAGGCGGTGCCAAATCAGCTTGGGTACATAGCGATGACATCTTTGTTTATGGAATGGATCCACGAACATCAAAACAAATGGAGCCAAACAGAGAAGCCTTAGAAGAATTATTCACTGCAATAATGTCAACAGGCGTAGAACATACAAACCCCACACATGGCACTTTGGCAGGAGCCATAGCAGACGAGAAATTAATTCCAAATATATCAAAAATAATCAGAGCTAGTCCTACTAATTTGATAGGCATTCAATGTGGATTTGAAACAGGTAGTCTCAGATTGATTGCAAAATATGCAGATAGAAAACTGGCACCATATAGCCCAGAAGAATGGCATTGGGTTATAAAAGAAGGAGTAAAGACCCTAAATGAACACTATTGGATTCCCGCCTTTACACTCATAATGGGATTAGACAATGATGAAACACCTGAAGATGCATGGGACACAATCAGAATTCTCAGCGAACTAGAACGGGAACAACCAGATTCAATGTTTACTGCTACGCCTCTTACTTTTGTGCCAATAGGCCTTCTTGAAAAATCAGAGTTTTTTGATATAGGAAATGAAATGGATCCAGCTCAATTAGGTGTAATGTACAAGACATGGCAACACAACTTCAAATATGGAATACAAAAATTCATGAACAAAACAGGACAAAATAATTCTGTCACAAAGAACTTCTTTAACATGATGGCAAGAACCCTAGGCGGGGTTCCATTATCCGCCATGGAACAATTTGCAAGAAGAAAAGGAAGAGAACACGAACGAGTTATTGAAGCTATTAAGGCAAAATATTGGTAATTTTATCCAAAACATTAAATTCAATCTAATAGGACTGTAGTTCATGGCAACTCACGGTTCGCTTACTAAAGCAGGTAAAGTAAGAGGACAAACACCAAAGATAGAGGGACGAAAAAGAACTAACGTACACTCTATGCAGAGAATCAAAAGTAACTATAGAAAGAGATTTGTCTTGCAACGTACTCCAGGGCAAAACAAACCAGGTCGAAGACCAAGAAGAAGGTAATAACATGATTACCCTCCCATTAATAATGGAGTACCGTACCTTACGGTAATGGATGAATTGAGATTAGATAGTTTAGAAGGAGTAGGTCCAGTAACTACAAAAAAACTAACCGATGCAGGCATTCATAACATAATGGATCTGCTAGTTCGAGGCCCAGTTGAGGTTTCTGAAATTACTGGAATGGATAAAGAAACAGCAGAAAAAATTGTAAATAAAGCACGTCAGCAACTTGTTGAAGAGGGACTAATTGCAAAAGACTTTGTCAGTGCAACTGAGATCTACAAAAGAAGACAAGACATAGGCAAAATTTCAACAGGAACCAACTGTCTTGATCTCTTGTTTGACGGTGGAGTTGAGACACAGGCACTAACAGAGGTATATGGCGAATTTGGATCTGGTAAAACACAATTTTGTCATACAATGTGTGTAAATGTTCAAAAGCCTAAAGAACAAGGTGGACAGGAAGGAGGGGTGCTTTATATTGATACTGAAAATACTTTCAGACCAGAAAGGATTGTTTCTATTGCAAAGGCAAATGGAATGGATCCGGAAAAGGTTCTTGATAGAATTATTGTGGCACGTGCATATAACAGCGCACATCAAATTTTAATTCTTGAAGAAGCAGGACCTATAATCAAGGAAAATAACATTAAACTAATTGTTGCAGATTCTGCAGCCGGTCTCTTTAGAGCAGAATATCTTGGAAGAGGAACACTGTCTGAACGACAACAAAGACTAAACAAGTTTGTTCATTTACTAGTAAGAACTGCTGAAACATACAATTGTGCTGCTATTGCAACAAACCAAGTAATGTCATCTCCTGACGTTTTCTTTGGTGATCCAACTCGTCCAATTGGAGGACACATAATTGCGCATACAAGTACCTATAGAGTATACTTTAAAAAATCTGGCAAAAAAAGAATTGCACGAATGGTTGATAGTCCTCATCATCCAGAACAAGAAGTTATTTTTATGCTAACCGAAGCTGGAATTTCTGATCCTGAAGAAGATACAAAAAAGAAAAAGAAAGAAGAAACCGAGTAAGTGTTAAATTAAGGGCAAGCCACCCTAGTCCAAATGACTACTAAAAAACCATCTGGACATTCATATGGATTTAGACACAAATCACGAGCAGTATTAACTATCAAACAACCACGAGGAGTTTCGTTTCTACTTAGAGAATATCATGAAGGTGACAGGGCACTAGTCATAATTGATCCAAGACAGCACAAATCTATTCCACATCGAAGATATCATGGTAAGGTAGGCATTGTGCGTAATGTGGGCAGAAGAACAGTAACATTGGATGTAAAATTAGGTAACAAGACGAAAACCTTAATCACTAGGCTGGATCATATCAAACCGTTTGGTGTATAGAAAATGGAAGAAGTAAAAAAGAAACAGGCTGTTTCAATCTCAGAGGTTAAAGAAATTTTAGAAAAAGAGGATCCTGAAAAAATGGATCAGATTCAACGTTGGACATATGATTATCTTTCAAAGTTTTCAAAAATTGATGCAAAAACTGCAAAGAAAATGAAGCAAGAACTAATCAAAGAATGCGAACTGACAGAAGAAGAAGCAGTTGAGATTATCAATATCATGCCAACAACACTTGCAGAGCTACGTTCCTTCACGTTTGGTTGGAAGAAACTCATTCTAGCTGAGACGCTAGAAAAAATGCTCAAAATCATCAGGGAGAACTCTTAATTTTCTAAGGTGACAATATTTTTGGAGCGGGGATACGGATCCTCAAGAAAATATGAGGAATACGCATACGTATTAGATTTTTTATCGAGAGGAAAATCAACAACGGTACGAGGTCGTGAAGGAATAATCATTACAGCTATAGGTGAGGAAAGACTTACACTACTTGAAATTCTTGGAATACCAAACTCTACATTTGAAATTGGTGAGCGTATATACATTGGAAAAGAGGGGCGCACTAAAGTATTATCAGTCCTTGGCAAAATGGATTATGACAGAATATCAGTAAATGCTCAAAAAGAACTTGCAACAGTTGTAGAAAAAATTGTAACTCAAAATGAAAAAAGGTTTATTGATTATCTAAACAACGCGCAACCTCTTACTCCTCGCATACATGCTTTGGAGCTAATCCCTGGAATTGGCAAGACCTACATGAGGGTAATGCTTGAAGAACGAGAAAAACAAAAATTTGCAAGCTTTGAAGATTTGCAAAAAAGAGTTGGACTAAAGGAGCCAATAAAACAGATAACAAAACGAGTTATTGAAGAGATTACTGGAGAATCACGAATGAACCTCTTCGTGAAAAGATGACAAGGCGACAGAGTCTTGGTCAGCACTTTTTAATCTCACAATCTGTTGCAAGAACAATAGCTACATCTGCTGATATTACAAAAGACGACATTGTTTTAGAAATAGGAACAGGAAAGGGAATATTACTTCCATTTTTATGCAAAGATGCAAGAAAAGTCATTTCCTTTGAAATAGACAAAAATCTACATGCATATTCACTAGCAAAATATTCGACTCTTCAAAATCTTGATTTAAGATACGGTGATGGATTCAAATCTAGTGATAGTTTTTCAGTTTTTGTTTCAAATTTGCCATATTCAGAAAGCAGAAGAGCAATGGAATGGTTATTACAAAAGAAATTTTCACGAGCAATCATAATGATACAAAAAGAATTTGCTGAAAAAATAACATCAAAAGGCAAAGAGAAAAGAGCCATTTCTGTACTTGTAAACTATGCTGTAAATATTGAACAGATAATAAAAGTAAACAAAAATAATTTCCAGCCTCAGCCAAAAGTCGATTCTGTTGTTTTGAAACTAGTTCCTAAGAAAAAACTTTCAAAAAAACTGATAACTTTGGTAAACCAACTATTTTCCTATAAGCGAAAAAAGATTCAAAACATATACAAGCAATTTGGAAAAGAGATAAAATCAGATAAGCGACTTGAAGATTTGTCAGGAGACGAAATAATTGAAATTGCAAAACAGATTGGCAAGAACTGAAGAATACGCCCCAGCAGAAGACACTTATTTTTTAGAGGATTATATAAAAAACGAAAAAGGAAATGCCGCACTGGATGTTGGAACAGGATCTGGTTATCTTGCTAAAACCCTTTCAGAATCATTTTCGTTTGTTGTTGCAACAGACATTAGTTTCAATATTTTAAAAAATCAAACATACAAGACAAAAAATATTGTTTGTTGTAATGGTGCAGATGCACTGTCATTTAATTTCGATCTGGTAGTATGCAATCTTCCATATTTAGAAACAGACGAAATTTTAGATATAGCAACAGATGGTGGAAAAGATGGAATAGAAATACCAATAAAAATCATAAAATCAGTATCAAAATGTGTTAGGCCTGGAGGAAAATTTCTATTTGTAACATCGTCTTTATCAAATCATGCTAGATTAATGGAGCTAACAACACAAGAAGGATTTGAAGTTAAAATTTTGGCAAAAAAGAAATTATTTTTTGAAGAGTTAATTTTAGTTGAAGCAAGAAAAAAATAATTACTTGCGCAATTTTTCTTTGGAAATCTTTGCAATTGCATCTGCCATTTCACTAGTTTTTGCAGTGCCACCAATATCATATGTGACATACTTTCCTTCATTGATTACTTGTTCTGTTGCCAAAAATATTGCATTTCTAATCTCTGGCTCTCCAAGATATTCCACCATCCAAGCCCCAGATAATATGGCAGCAGTTGGATTTACCTTATTCATTCCCTTGTATTTTGGCGCACTTCCATGTGCTGGCTCAAACATTGCATAAGAATCACCAATGTTTGCTGAATACACATTTCCAATAGAACCTATATTTCCAGATGCGCATTCTGATATTATATCCATAAACAAATTAGTACTAACTAAAACTGAATTGTTGAATCTTTCTGGATTTTTGACTAGTTGTTGTGTCATGTTGTCAATGTAATACTCTTCAGTTTCTATTCCGGAATTTTCTTTTGCAGCTCGTTCAATCTCCCCCCAAAATATTCCGTCAGTTTCTTTGAGTATGTTTCGTTTCGTAATGGCAATAATTTTTTTCAGATTGTATTTTTTTGCCCATGCAAATGCAGCATCAGCAATTCTCCGACAACCCTTTCGTGTAGTTTTTCTAATCGCAATTGCAGAATCATCAGATATTTTAAACTCTATTCCTGCATAAAGCCCCTCGGTTGCTTCCCTAAAACACACAAAATCAAGTTTCTTATTAGGTGATAATCTCTCATACGTTTTAATCGGTCTTATATTGCAATAAAGTTGAAATTTTTGACGAGTTGAAACAGCAACACTTCGAGGCGCATCTGGTCTAGGAATCGTAGTAGTCGGTCCTTTATAGCAGGCATCACTTTCTTCCATAATTTTGGCTGTTTGATCTGGAATGTAGGTGTCCCCACCATTTTTTTCCCATTGTTCTGAACCTGCTTCACACAAAATTAATTCACATTGCGTGTTGCATGCCTTTAGAACATGCATCATGGCATCGACAAGTTCGGGGCCAGTGCCATCCCCCTTAAGTACTGCAGCCTTTTTTGCCAATGCAGGAAAATTGAAAGTTTCAGTGTATTTAATTGTACTTATAGTAAAATTTCAAAAAACTACCAAGTTCTTAAAGCGAAACTATGTTAGCATAAATGAAAATGAATATAGTTCAACTATCTGACATTCATGTAGGATCACAATTCAGAGAAAAAGTTTTTGACACTGTATTAGATGAAGTCAATGCGTTAAAACCTAACGCAATTATTGTTACAGGTGATCTTACAAACGAGGGATTGATAAAAGAATATGAAAAATGTAAGGAATTAATTTCACAACTTAATGCCCCAAAAATCATAGCTATTAGCGGAAATCACGATTATAGAAACACAGGTTACCTAGTTTTCAAGAAATATTTTCCATTTGAGACAGTTAATGAGCTTGATAAGGACGTAGTCGTTGTAACTCTTGGTACCGCAAGGCCAGATAGAGACGAAGGCGAAATTGGATACAGGCAGAATCTTTGGCTTGAACGTACGATGAAAAAATATGAGAAAAAAATCAAGATTCTTGCAATGCATCACCATCTAATTGGAATACCTGATACCGGCTCTGATAGAGTTACTGTGATTGATGCAGGTGATGTACTACGAACAATACTAGCTACTAATGTTGATCTAGTATTGTGTGGTCACAAACACCGTCCATGGATTTGGACATTCAAAAACCTTTCAATTGTAAATGCCGGTACTACATCATCAGAAAGGGTTAGAGGGCTTTTTGAAAATACCTATAACATCATAAAAATAGAAAATAAGACAATACACGTTGATCTAAAAATTGTAGGCGGAAAAAGAATACCTCTTGAAAGCATTGTGAAAAATTATACTCGTTTTGGGGAAGAATGAATTTATTTACAGACTAGTTTTAGCAACCCTGAGCGGGGATCGCCTAGCCTGGTAGGGCGTGGGATTGCTAATCCCATGTCCGCAAGGACGCGAGGGTTCAAATCCCTCTCCCCGCGCCATTAAAATCAAAACTTAGACTTAATAGACAGCGCAATATTTTCACCTTCATGGGTAGACGAAAGACCCAAAAGATCATTAAAAGTGGACCAAAAAACGTCACAACAGGAATGTGTCCTTTGTGCAAAACCATTGGAAGAATTTTCATAATAGGGCAAACTGGAAAAGAGAAGGGAAAATGCCCTGCATGTAATCGAGAATTTGATTTATGAGAAAAAACTAACCAAACTATCAATAAATTGATCCATAACTTTTTAAGATCTTTTTTCTGTTTTAGAACATTATGGCTAATGAAGCAGAAACAATCTATGATAGGGTTGCAAAACTAGAAGATGAAGTTGCAGCTTTACGAAATGAAGTCGATGTATTAAAGAGAGCACTGCGTAACAAAGTTGCGAGACACGAAATCTCACTGATAAGAAAAGGACATGACATCCAGTCTATCATTGATTGATTTTTTCCCTAATACTTCTTATCAATTCTAAAACAAAATCGGCATCTTCAGCATTTGGCTCAAGTTCCAGATATCGATTTAGGAATTTTAATGCCTCGCCATTATTTAACAAATAATGTTCCAAAACTCCTTTATCTCTAATATCTTCAGGCATATTTGGTTCAAGACCAAGTATCATGTTTGTACAGCGCATAGCTTTGTCGTATGCGTAAGAGTGGGTGTAAGAGTTTTTTAAATTACGAAGCATACGAATCAAGACATGTTCTGGTCTTAACTCATTTAGGAACTCTGGAAGAAATTCAACATCATCACCATAATTTCTGTAAAGGATTTCATTTAGATCATCGATTGTAAGTAATTTTCCTTGATTAAAGGGATCTACGATTATTTCTTCTTTGTATTTTACAATTACATGACTTGGGAATCCAACTATTCTAAGATCTAGTCCTATGTGCTTTGCAACCTCAGCATACAAAATTGATAAAGTAATCGGTATTCCTGATTTCTTTTCTATAACATCATTTAAAAAATCGTTCTTTGGGTTGTAGTAATCATCGGTGTCTCCCTTGAAACCGTAACGATGAAAAAAATGTTCATTTAACATGGAAATGCGATATGTTGGATTATCAATATTGGTAATCGATAATTGGAGAGACTTTCCAATATCGTTGATTTTTTGAATATAGTCATTGAAATTAAGGTTGGGATATTCTAAAAGTTGTGATAATTTAAGGCACTTTTCAACTAGACTGTATTTTGGACTAGTTGCAAATGAGGTCCATTCTGCAACAAAGGGATCAAATTTTTCACTCAATTTTTTATTATATAGATGATTTTCTTTTTAGATATAGTGTTGGTTCTTTTAGTTCTTTAGTTGAGGGAGGATCGTCAATTAAAATTTTAAAAGTCTTTTTACCAAATTTTTCAAAAACTATCTTTGTGAAATCTTTTCCAAGGCTTTTTCTTACTTGGTAAGACGAAATGTCTGTTCCAACAAAAGAGGTAAGATAATGTAGAAAATCTGCATCATCTTTTAGCATGTTTTGTACAATGAACTCAGCCATGCCTTCCATGGTGGTAAAGGCAGCATGATGAGCCTGAATTGGTTTTAGCCATCTCTGGTAAATGTCTAATAACTGAGGAACAGTTTCTGATATTTTTGGGTCAATTTCAACTCGCGTGAATGTCATCACATCAGGCCCAAGTACATTTACTATGAAATTATCAGGATTTAACATAAAGAAGAGATTTGCTCTTTTTGCAATCGGGAAATTATCTGGAACAGCCTGCAGCTGAAGATATTCTGATAGATTTGCCACAGTCTTATCATCTAAACCTAAAATTATCTTTGCAAGTTCTTCGTTTATGGCATTAACATTCATAGCTGCATTTTTGTTCATATCTTGCAAGTTTTCTTGTATTGAATGAATCATCTCTTCAAGAATCGTCATTTTTAACGCACCCACATAACCTGATTTCATAGATTCAAATTTTGGCTCGTACGGTTTTCCTTGCCTGTAAAGAATGATTTGTGGATAGCTTGAGAGAACAAATTTGTTTAGATAAATTACATTATCTAGATAGTCGCCATATGTGGTAGAAATTTTTGAAAGATATTGAATTGCATAAGTAGAATATACAAAATACTTGGCAGCATCTTGTTCTATTAGGGATGAAATTTTTCTAGTATCTTTTTTTGATACTGCCTCAAATAACTCCTCTACAAATTTTCCTGCGTTAGAGGCAGCAAAGACCTTTTTTCCTTTCAACTTTTTAAAGTCATCTAATTCAGGATAATTTATCCTAGTTTGTGGTGAAACTGAAATGCCCGTAAAATCATTTATCTTTTCTTTCATTCCTGAAAAAATATTTTCAGAAATCGCTTCAAGTGAATCAAATTTTATAGAAAAACTTGGGTCTTCTTTTATTCTTTCAGTTAGATCTTTTATCTCCTTTTCTTCATTTAACTCAATTTCAAGTTGTGCAATCAATGATTCAGAAAATTCTTCTAATTCGCCCATTTTGCTATCAATCGTATTTGAACTAGATTTAACAGTAACTAGCTTTGTAAAATTAGTTTGAATACAAACATTTTTTCATCACATAAATGATATCAGAGCAACTAAAATCAAGTGTGTACCAACTATGCTTTCATCGAAAAAAAACTGGATGTTGTACATTTTGCCTTCAAGTATCTCTGCAGAAGGCTTGCACATTGTTTTGCCGTTATACGTGATTTCACTTGGTGGCACAGTAAGTGATGTTGGAATTGTTATCGCACTTCAATACGGCGCTGCTGCATTAGGATCTATTTTTTGGGGCAAAATAATAGACAGATTTCATGTAAAACGAGTAATTTTGTTGGTTTGTTTTTCTGCTATTACATTATGCTGTATCTGGCTTTATTTTGCAACAGAACTTAGCATCATCTACGCAATATCGACAATAATTGGATTTTTCATAGTTGGCAAAAACCCAATAACCCAACTTCTTGTAATGGAAACTGTTCCTAACAACCAGTGGAGCAAACTTTTTTCATTTACTGCAATAATTACAACCTTTGGCAGCCTTACAGCCTTTGTTGTGGGTAGTATTTCGAATTATTATTTTGAAGTAGGTCCATATTTTTTGTTCTGTGGAATAACTAGTAGCATAGCAATTGTTGCAAGTATAATAGTAAAAAGTTCAACCTTTCTTGAACGTAATACACTTGTCCAGTCTATACATGGTTTGAATTTTGTTTTCAGACACTTTCGGTTTCATTTCCAAATGGTTTTTCCTACTATTCCACATAGGACAGATTTTAAACATCTAATTTCAATTTTTAAAGGAAACATTTCACACGAAATTGGAATTTTATTTCTGACAAATTTCTTTTTTTATCTAGGAAGCAACATATACTTTACAGCATTAATCCCATTTCTAAAAAATCATCAGTTTTCTGATTCTCAGGTATTTTCGGTCTATTTGATTCAAACAATAACACTACTTGTAATATTCTATCTTGTTCCAAGACTAACCTCAAAGATAGGCGAAGAACGTGCAACAACAATTGCATTTATGCCAAGAGTAGCTGCAGTACTTACAACTGCATTTTTGATTCCAATAACATTTGGTTTTGATTCGTTTGTAGTGGCAGCCGTTTCTTCAAGTGTAATGGTTATGGCATTTTCGATATTTAGTACATCAAACTCCATTCTTTTGTTTAAGACCATACCGCAAGGTTTTGAGGGACGCTATCTTGGAGTAAACAGCTTTATGATTGGAATAGGAATTTTTAGTGCTGCATTGATGGCAGGTTTTATCACCAACATTAGTGGATATTTGACTACATTTTTGGTAGCAGTTGGAATTTTAGTGGTATCTTTTATTTTATTTCAGATTTATCTTAAACATCGTCTATCACATAGAGCAATTTAATGAGAATCGCACTTTTGTAATGCCGGAGGTGGGTTTCGAACCCACGACCTCCAGATTATGAGTATTGCCCTTTATGTGGAGACTGGCACTCTAGGCCAGGCTGAGCTACTCCGGCACAAAGATTAAGCATCAGTTTGGCGCAATTAAACGATTCTAAATTTATTGTGTAACTATATCCTTCCACTTGATATTTTCGTTTTTTACCCAAAGAAATTTTTTTTGCAATGCAGCAGTGTAAAGTTTTTCCCAATCAGCTTTTATTTCATCAGTCCATGCCTTGAAAACCCGAGGATCTATGTAATTACGAAGTGATGTGCCCAAGTTATAGTCTCTAGTTTTTTCAGCAAGGTCTATTGCAAGTTTGATTTTTTCTTTTCTTTCCTCTAGTTTTTCTTTTTGTTTTTCAGTCTTTGGCTTTGTTTCTTGAATGTTTTTTAACATTTCTCGCTTTTTTTGTAATGCGTTTTCAAATGTTTTTGGAATTGTTCGTTTGTGATTGCACATTATTGCTGCTTGTAGATTTGCCATTTTCGCATGGTACAGTTTTACATTAGGTGATTCTGATTTGATACTTGTATGTTTTTTCAAATAATCTTTGACTTCATTTGTTGCAAGATATGTTCTGAATACCTTTGCTGTTAGACCCTTTACTATACCTGAAAAATAGGCATTTACATGTCTTGAAGTAATCCCATCAAAGATTTCTTCATGTGATTTTTTATTTGCTACTAACTCCTTCAGATTTTCATAAAACTGCTTATCGTCACCCTCAACTTGAATTGTCTCTTTCCATCTCACACTGTCCTTTCCCAAAAAATCAAATTCTATGGAATTGGCTGCAAGTTTTACATGCTCCTTTCTCAGCGTTGTTGCACCAACAGTATCTGCCTCATCAGCATCTTTTTCGTCTCCAACCCTCATCGAAGTTCTATAAATCAAATAACATGCAGTTGCAATTTTTCTGATTTTCGGGTCCTTGCTTTTCATGTCTTTTATCATGTTTTCCTTGATTTTGGCGATTTGACTTGCCAATGTCAAAGCTTTGTCGTATTTTGCCTTGTCTCGCTCTTGTTTTAGGCCAGCTGTATCTGAAAGCCAAACATACTTGCGTTTTTGTGTTAGATCATCCATCCAGCTAGCAAGCCACATTGAATCCTTGTCATGAATTATTTTTTCCCAGGTTCCTTTTGGTATTGATGCCTCCTTGCCAAGGTTGAGTGTGACGTCTTCTGGAGTGATCCTATGTTTCCATCTTCCTCTTAGCGGATGGTCTCCTCTACCAATGAAAATTCCAGGTGGTTCAGCCATATAGTTTGCAACTTCGACTTCTTTTCCATCCAAGATGGCTTTGCCGTATTTTTCCTTCATTTCGTCTCGAATCTTCTTTCGTTGTACAGCTAGGGCCTTTTTTTCTTCCTTTGTCATTAGCTCTCTTGAATCTTTTTCCTTATCCACTATCTTGTAGGCTACTGTAAAATCAATATCAGAATAAGATATGTTCTTGAATTTTGGAGCTAGTGTAGCAGCAAAATCTGAAACAAAATTTTTTTGAAATACCTTATCTTGCACATAAGGAGTGTCCTTTTTCTTTGCCCATTGATAGATCATTTCCTCCTGAAGCAAATTGAGGCTTACCTTCTCACCTTTGATCTTGACTGTTATTCCTTTTGATTCAAAGGGTGGTGGAAACAGTATGCCATTATGCTGAAGCGTTTTCCATTTCATTTTTAATTATCAACTTTTCCTTAAATTGCGGACTTTGACAAAAACTCATTATGTGGCGTATATCAATTTAACCACTCAATTTTTTGCAATAAAATGATAACATTTTAGCACGACCTAAAACAGCTCTTTTTTCAAATAGTTTTCAAATTCGATGTCTGTTTTCATTTTCTTTGCTTCTAAAAACATCTGTGCATCATTTCCAACAACGTATCGAGGTAGTGGCTCTTTGGTTTCGATTGCCTTTATTATCGTGTTTGCAACCTCGCTTGGGTGAGTTCCCATTTCTGCCATCATTTTGATTCCCTTGTAGACCTTGTCAATAATATCCTTGTAAGGCGAATCTGGTTTTCCTTTTTCAATCCTCATGGATGAGATAAAGTTTGTCTTTATTACTCCTGGTTCAATTATTATTGTCTTTATACCAAATGGCGCCATCTCATATCTCATACTTTCGCTAAGACCCTCCAACGCAAATTTTGAGCTAATGTATGCAGGTGAGCCAGGAAAGCCAATTCTTCCTGCCACAGAGCTCACGTTTACTATAATCCCAGATCCTTGCTTTCGCATAATAGGTGCAGTTTCTTGGATTAGCCTCACAATTCCAAACAAGTTTGTTTCAAACTGTTGTTTCAAATCTGCAATCGAAATATCTTCTAGACAGCCAAACAAGCCATAACCTGCATTATTTACCAAAACATCGACTCTGCCTTTTTGTGCCATAATTTTGCTAATAGCCGATTTGATAGAATCTTCCTTGTCAACATCAAGTTCTATAACATCAAGCTTTAGGTTTTCTTTTTTTGCAGCCTCAAGAATATTTTTTGATTTTCCAGTATCACGCATAGTTGCAAATGTGTGATATCCTTTTCTTGCAAGGGCAAGTGCGGTTTCATATCCTATGCCGCTTGAACTTCCTGTAACAAGTGCTACTTTTTCCATTATTTGAGTAAAAACGTGGTACTAATAACTCTAAAGACTAGTAGCTTGTCTATAGAGTCTCTACATGGCAAATCTATACTAATGGTTTGTCACCTTCTGTTGGGTCTTCAAGTTCTGTTATTTCATTATCAGTAATTTTTTGTAAAATTTCAAGAGATGAAAGTTTGTGCAAAAACTCATTATTGTTTCCACATCTATACGAAAACGTGCATCTAGGACAACCTGCTTCATTTTTACATGGACATTCTTTTACAATGTATAGACTACGTTCAAATGCCTTTTCGAGTCTGTCATAGAGTGCTTTACTTGCACCGCTACCGCCAATTGCGCCATCATAAATAAAGATCAAACCAGATGTGCCAAGTGAAATTCCACCTAAATCATGCGATACTCCACCAGTAATCATGTTGCTTCCTTCTATTACCACATGTTCAGTGGCATGATACCCACTTGCCTCAACATACTCGCCATTTTCTGATTTTTCTATTTCGATCAGTGGTCTTGGTGCATGAAACACCAATCCCTTTGTAACAAAATCATATTTCAGCGGTTTGTCAAGAAGGACTTTTTGACCTTGAGTAATTTCTTGGCCTATCTCTATGTTGGCATATCCGTAGACCTTTTTTTGAATGTGCAACTTGCAAAACGCAGTCTCAAGCCCAAAAACGCTTCGTTTTTCATAAATAGTCTCAATAGTTGGCCATTCCTCGGTTAAGGCCTTGGTATAATAGAGATAGTCCTTTGGTACTGGAACAATCCTTGCAAAAGTCTTGTCTGGGTAATCAAACTCTACTACCTTGTATCTAGAGCCTGCAAGAAAATAGATTGCAGAGGCGTGAAGCTCTTCTAGTGCTATCGGAAGTACTCTATCCCCTACCTTTCGCTCATTTAGGAAAATATCAATTGACCTTCCTATGCCCCTAATACTGTAATCCTTTAGAAGTGATCTTATCTTATCGTAATTTGGAATGTATCTGTCCTCATACAAAACGAGATTTCCACCTCTCACATGTTTTTCAATTACTTGTGAGTGTTCTTTTAGTTCATGTTTTGCAATTGGCTTATCGCATGCCATTGCAATTATTTGAAACTCTTCTACAAAGGGATTCTTTGGGTCTATGTAGATTCTTTCTACATCATCAAAATAATCAAGTGGATGATTTTTGTAGTATTGTGAGATAGGATCATTTCCAAGAGCTAAAAATGCATAACCTCGTTGGCCTTTTCTTGCAGCTCGGCCAATTCTTTGCATTAATCTGTTTACTGGAATTGTTGCAGAAATTATTCCATCTACATTGCCAACATCGATTCCTAACTCAAGCGTTGGAGTACAAGAAATCGCAGTTAACTTGTCTGACTTGAATAACTGTTCTACCTTTTTTCTGTAATTTACCATCAGGCCGGCTCTGTGGACCTTGATGTCGATTTTCTGTTTTGTTGCTTGCATGGCAAGCAGTTCAGAATTTAGATGAGAATTGCTAAAAACCATAGTCTTGTGTTTTTTACTTGTTAATTTTTTTGTCAAGTCTATCATAAGAGCCCTCTGTGTTCTAAGTGATGGAAACAACATAACAAAGTCAATGTCGCCTTTTTTCCCATAACCCTCAACTAGGATCATTTTTTCATCAAAAAGCTGTCCGCAAAACTCTTTTGCATTTTTTAAAGTGGCAGATGATGCAATAAACTGAATTTTTTTACAGAGACGTTTTAGCCGTTTAATTATATAATGAACATTTGAGCCAAATATCCCAGAATATACATGAACCTCATCTACAACTACAAACTTTACAGAGTCAAGCAATGATGCAAATCTTGTTCGATTCAAAAGATGATAGTGTAATACATCAAAATTTGTAATGATTATCTGTGGAGGTTTGTCTAAAATCTTTGCACGCTCTGATTGTTTTGTATCCCCATCAAAAACTTGTACGTTGATACCAACCATTTCTGCAAGCTCTGAAATTTTTGGAAATTGATCTCGTGCTAGGGACTTTGTTGGATATACAAATAAGGCAAGAACTTTTCCTGCGTCTTCTCGCTCTGGTTTTATCTTTTGTATTATTGGAACCATAAATGCTTCTGTCTTTCCAGAAGCTGTCGGTGCAGAAATTACTACATTATGTCCATAAACTATCTCTTTTATGGCATCTTCTTGAAACTTGTAAAATTTTTCGATGTTTTTTTGATGTAAATACTTTGAGATTTGTGAATCTAAACCAAGATCAGTCACATCAGAACCAAGCTCAGGCTCAGGCTCTTTGATTGTTTTATAATAAGAAACATAATCATTTTTTGAAAACAGCACAGACTTTGTAAGTTCATCGGGGTCAGATCCTTCGATCATTTTTTTGATTTCATCTTCACTCTGTAAAATCCCGCTAGTAATCAGAAGCTGTCCAAACTGCTTTTTGTCTTGTATGGCACCATGGTCGTATTGTACAAGAAAATCAAGATATGCTTCATCGAGATTTTTTTTGTAATCTACAATGCACTTTAACTCACATTTTGTACAGGAAATCATCGTTTTGGAATTGAATGTTTTTTGGATTTCAAGTACGGATCTACATTTTGGGCAAAAATACCTCAATAGCTATCTATAGTCATCCTCAAACACCTGATTTATTGATTGAGAACAACAAACCACTGATCAACACATACAGATCCATACGCAAATACCTGTTCACCTATACACCCAAGGAGGTAAGAGGGGAATAGTGGTCAACCTAAACTCAGCAAAGGTGCTAAGATGATACATGCGCTAAAGTTATCTAGTATACAATCATCCAAGAAAGTATGGGCTCAGGAAGCTATGCAAGAGCAATAGGTGGAATCCATCGAAGTTATGCAACTGCCCTCAAGCGAGCAAAATCAAGACAGTCTGTTCTAAACGCTTACTGGAAACATAAACGTGATCATGAACGACTGTTAGAACAGCATCTCAGAGAAGAGATGAATGATGTAAAGCGCATAAAGGGCAAAATGAAATATCGATAAACTAAAGGGTTCTAGAATACAAAACGAGAATCAAATCTCGCCAAGTCCATCCAATTCTTTTTGATTTTGTTTCAATGACATTATTAAAGAAGTGTATTAGTAGAATTATGAATTTGAAAAAGATTGAACTCAACAAAATTTACAATATGAACTGCGTTGAAGGAATGAAGTTAATCAAGAACAACATAATTGATCTTATCGTAACAGATCCTCCATTTGCTATAGGATTCAAAGCAACAAAACAAAATTACAATCGCACTGCATCACGAGTGATACAAGGCTATAACGAAATCAAAGCTGAAGATTATTATGATTTCACATATAGTTGGATGAAAGAATGCTTTAGGATTCTAAAAGAATCTGGCAGCATGTACGTTTTTTCAGGATGGAACAATCTTAAGGACATTCTGATGGCACTTGATGAGGTTGGTTTTACCACCATAAATCACATAATTTGGAAATATCAATTCGGGGTTGTCACTGCAAAAAAATTTGTCACTTCACACTATCACTGTCTTTTTGTATGCAAAAATGAGAAAAAAAGAAAGTTCTACCCATATACAAGATTCAAGAAAAATTCAAAGACTACAGAAGGGCGAAGTCTTCACTATAAGGATAAAGAAGATGTGTGGGAGATAAAACGGGAATACTGGACAGGTGATCAAAAAACACCCACTAAATTGCCATCAGAACTAATCAAGAAAATTTTGGAATATTCTAGCACAAAGACTGACACTATCTTGGATCCTTTCTTAGGATCAGGACAAGTCGCAGTAGTTAGTAAAATGTTGGGAAGAAAGTATTTGGGGTTTGAGATTGTACAAGACTATTACAAATTTGCAAAAAAACGACTAGACAAGAATCTATATCGATTAAAATAATTTTATAATGCCTTTTTATCAGAATCTGGATTTGGCTGTCCAATTTTTGATGAAATACTTTCTCTTAACTCCACATCTGTTTTGTTAGTAAAGTTAATTCCTAATGATTTTGCAATCATTTCAAGCTTTTGCCTTTCATTTTGCACAGGGCCACTTATCTCAATATTTGTATTGGAAAAATCTTTAATGTTGTTTTGAAATTGATTTTTTGTCTTATTGTATTCACCAACAGCTCGTCCAATTTTTTTTGCAACATCAGGAAGTTTGTTTGTTCCTAACAAAACAACAAGTGCTACAAAGATGATAATTATCCATTCACTGCCCATGATATTAAGAGAGTAATCCATCACTGAATCAAATATCTCGGATTAAAATTAAAGATTTGGATTCCACTGTACTTTGAGTTTTCGTTTATTTGCAAGGATTATTCCTGTAATAGCAATGCCAATCACAAAAAAGGCAAAGTATGGCGCATCAGTACCAAGAAAATGAGATACTATTCCAGCAAATAATGGTCCTACGGCCCAACCTATCCCAAAGGTTGCCTCATATGCGCCGATTAGTCCGCCAGAAAACTTTTTCTGAACTTTACGCATGATAAGCTCAAAAGTTAGAGGGAAGTAGATGGTATAACCAAAACCTAGTATCAACATGGCTATTGTAAACCCCTCAAACGTAAATGAGTAAAAAGCGACAAGCATTCCAAACGCGATGGAAAGTATTGTGGCAACTAGGCTGTAAAAAATTCTTTTTTCTAATGGCCCAATAAACACAAGAGTGACAAGCCTTGATATCCCAAAGATAAAGAACAAAAGCTCGATTCCTGATTCTGAAATTGATCTATCGTTCATAAAGGCAGGATAAATGGTAAGAAAAGTACCAAAGGAAGCGCTGCAAAATATCAAAATCATAATTATTAGTGGAAATTGAGCCATTTGCTTTACAGATCCAATCGAAAGTGTAGCGTTCTGCGTTGTTTTTCCATATTTTGTTAAAAGCAAACTTGCTATGATGGCTATGGCGATAGTATAGGTGGCATACTGAAACAGGATGCGGTATGTGACATCAAGATTTTCAAGTAAAAATGTGCCGATCAATGGACCAATCATTAGGCCACCTACAAAAAATCCCATAAACCGAGCTATTGATTTTACACGGCGCTCAGGTGTTTCTACATGTGCAATTATTCTTTCACATGGTGGCCAAAAAAACGCATGGGCTAATCCAGTCATAGCTCTAAAGGCTGCTACTTCTGGAACTGATTGAGAAATTGACAGTAAATAGATTGATGCAGTGTTAATTGCTATTCCGGCAGACAGTAACAAACCATTGTTGAACCTATCAAGCAAGATTCCTACAACAAGTGGAATAAACATGTACGGCAGAAAATTCATCAGACCGATAATTCCCAACTCAAAATATGATGCACCAATTGCCTCCTTTGCAAAAACAGGAACTATTGGATTATGCATTCCATAGGATAGCCCTACTAGTAATGCGGTGGCATAAACTAAGACAAGTGGACGTTTCATATCATTTGTAAGCTGCAACCATTATTGCTCCGCCCATAAGCTCTTTTTCAAACTCAACTCTTGAAAATTTTTCAAGGAGCATTTTCTCTAGCTTCTTGTTTTGTGGCCAGAGCTTGTACGTTCCATATAATGTAGCAAATTTTAAGCCTAGTTTGCCTCCTGCAATTAATGCTATAATTGGTAGTATTAATTTCAGATAAAATGAAACCCCAGCTCGCACAATGGCATTATCTGGTTTTCCTAAATCAACAATAACAAATCGTCCTTCTTTTTTTAAAACTCTGTGAATTTCAGAAATCGCAGTTTTAAGACTAATTGCATCTCTTAAAGAATAGCCACACAACACAGCATCAAATTTTTCATTTTGAAATGGAATGTGCTCAAACACACCACATGATAAATCAGGTTTTTTGTCAAAAAACTTGCTAGTATTTTTTAGCATTGGAATGAGTGGATCATATAATGTGATGCTAATGTTGTCGCCAGCTACTTCCATGGCAGTCTTTGACATATTTCCAAATCCGGAACCTGCATCAAGTATTACATCTCCACTCTTTACTCTGTTTTGAATTCCTCTTAGACGATGTCTTTTGTCTTTTCCAAGTGAAATATACGAATTGACCTTGTCATAGACTGGAATTATATCGCGTAAAACATCTAGAACTTCGTTCCAGTAACCGCCTAAACCCACACAAAAACTAGATTTGGCGGATATTATATTTGGTAGTAGGAATCAGACGAACAAAATAGGCAGTCTTTAGTCGGTAAACTTTTGTTTTGCTACCTGGTAGTATTTCTCAAGATCAGCTTCAGATATTCGCTGTAAACTCTTTGTATCATGTCTTACTTCTGCCATCTTGATATGTTTTATTCCTTCTTTTTGTTCACTCTTGAGATTTATCGCAGCAATTGCAAGTGCAGCAGCATCTCCTTGAGATATTTCTGCTTTGTAATTTTTTTCCAAAAAGTTGGTAACGTCTTCTGATCCGGCTCCAATTGCTACAGCAGCATATGATACATAGGTGCCACTTGGATCGGTTACGTAGATGGTGCCACCTTTTTCGTCAACACCAGCTATGATTAATGCAACACCATATGGTCGAACCCCTGAATACTGTGTAAACTGATGACACTGGTCGGCAAGATGTTTTGCAACCATTTCAACTGATGCTGGTTCATCATAAGTTAGCTTGCTGCTCTGTGAAAAGAATCTGGCATTATCTACTTGTACACGTGCATCAGGGATATATCCAGCAGCAGCAACGCCAATATGTTCATCTACTTGGAAAATTTTCTGAGTTACTTCAGTTACCTGAAGTGTGCGTGGCTTTTATTCTACTGCTATTATGACGCCATCTTTACTTTTGATTCCTATGGCAAGCGTTCCACGCTTTACGGTCTCTATTGCATATTCTACCTGATAGATTCTGCCATCTGGAGAATACATGGTAGGCGTCATATCATAGCCACGTGATGCCATCATTTCAAAGAAAATTCAATCATAGTTAATTTAAGGGTATTTAGTACAAACGCCACTACCAATATCAAGATCTGTGATTTTGAATTGACACTAATTTTGAACAGATTTTAAAATTTTATTATTGATTTCAATCGCAAATTTACCAGTGTAAAAATTAAACAAACTTATATAATCTGAGAGGCATGATCTCGATCAACTTGATCAAAAACGATCCCTTTCTCAATGCTACGAAACAACTTGATGATGCATGTCAAATATTAAAAATAGACAAGGGTGTTCGCGATTATCTTGCACAACCAAACAAAGTACTTCGAATAAAAATTCCAGTAAAAATGGATAATGGAAAAATTAGAATTTTCACAGGATTTCGTAGTCAACATAACAACGACAGGGGTCCATACAAGGGTGGCATAAGATACTTTGATCCAGAAGGCGGAATAGAATACATGGAACGTGAGGTCATGGCACTGTCTTCGTGGATGACATGGAAATGTGCAGTAGTTGACATACCGCTTGGTGGTGGTAAGGGAGGCGTTTACATTAATCCTAAAAAAGAAAAACTAAGCGATGGCGAGCTTGAAAGACTGACACGAAGATATGCATTCATGATTTCTGAGATAATCGGACCACAAAAAGACATTCCTGCACCAGACGTTTACACAGGTGGAAGAGAGATGACGCAAATCATGGATACATTTGGCAAATTACATGGAATTACTAATCAACCAGGAGTCATAACAGGAAAACCAATCTCAATGGGTGGTTCATTAGCAAGAAATGTTGCAACTGGACTTGGTACTGCATATTGTGTGAGGGATGCCGCAAAGGTATTGAAATTAAAGTTGAGCGGAGCAAAGGTAGTTCTCCAAGGATTTGGAAACGCTGCTACATTTGCAGGAGAATATCTTGAAAAAATGGGAGCCAAAGTCATTGCTGCAAGTGACTCAAAAGGATCAATTGTTAACACAAACGGAATCAAGACAAGTAAGCTTATCGAATACAAGGAAAAGAAAGGCTCAGTAGTTGGCTTTCCGGGAAGCAAAAAAGTAACAACTGAAGAACTACTTACAACAAAATGTGACATTCTGGTGCCTGCTGCACTAGAAAATCAGATAACTGCAAGTATCGCAAAGAATCTTAAATGCAAAATCATTGCAGAGGCAGCCAACGGCCCAACATTGCCTGAAGCAGATCCAATAATCTACAAGAAGAAAATTATGGTTATTCCAGACATACTGGCAAACTCGGGGGGTGTCTGCATTTCATATCTTGAATGGGTTCAAAATAACATGGGATACTATTGGGGCTTTGATGAGGTCGCAAAGAAAATGGAAGACCACATCACACGAGGTTTCAGAGATACCTATGCACGTGCAAAGAAATACAACATCGACATGCGAAAGGCAGCTATGGTACTAGCTGTTGAACGTGTTGTTGAAGCATTCAACCAGCGAGGCCTTTGGCCTTAATTCTAATTTTTTAAATCAACTGCTTGTAACAACTTAATTGTTCAATACATCTGATCTTTCCTTTAGTTATAGTTACAAGTTCTTTCTTGAATGAAAGGTCGACTTTGGTACGGCGCTCTAGCTGTTCCATTATCTTACCTGTGAGGTATCTTCCTTTACGATCACTATCAAAGAGAACTATCAGGTGTTTGTATCGTGAAGCCAAATCGGCAAATTTTGACACACCGCCAAACTTGTGAAACTCTAGTACTTTTCCAGAAAAACCAAGGCCTTTAAGCGCGTCTGCATCTCGTTTTCCTTCTACAATGACTGCGCTGTTGGCTTTTGAGTTAAGCGAGATTATAAAATTTTTAACATCAGAAATCTCTTGCTCTGAGAATTCCATGTTCATACGTATTAATTTGACATATTAAGAATTTTATCAGCAACTCAAATGGATGATGTCTTAGTCATACAAAACTCCTCAGCAGAAGGTCTAGGAAGTCTAGGGAGTCTTTTAGTAAATGATGGCTTTAGGCTACAAAATGTTTTTGCAAAAAAAGAGAAAATACCACAAAACGATTACTCATTACTTGTTGTATTAGGTGCTCCAGAAAGCGCAAATGATAATTTAGATTATCTTAAAAATGAAATGACGCTAATTCGGCAATTCGTAAAAAAAGAAAAACCTGTTCTTGGAATATGTCTTGGCTCACAACTAATTGCAAAATCTTTTGGAGCACAAGTTTTTCGTGGAGATAGAACGGAAATTGGCTTTTATCATGATTTACATATTAAGAATACCTCAAAACTGTTTTCAGGATTTGAAAACCCGTTTACAGTTTTTCATTGGCATGGAGATGCATTTTCTCTTCCACAAAACGCAATACGGCTTGTTTCATCAACAGATTATGTAAATCAGGCATTTCTATTAGAAACTGCTGTAGGGATTCAGTTTCATATCGAGGTCACAAATGAAATGATAAATCTATGGCTAGATACATCGCAGGAATTAAGCAAAGTCCAACACATCAACCCAAACAAAATCAAACAAGAAATTTCTGTAAATTTACCTAAAGTAAAAAAGAACATGGAAATTTTTTACAACAATTTCAAATCACAATTCCATATTTGACCAAAGTTTAATATACTGAGCTTGGGCCGTGACCAAAGTTTAATAGTTTTTAGAATGATTCCACATTACTTGAGATCGAGAACCATTACACTTGACTATGACTGGCAGAATTTTCAGTCTGTCCTAAACTGGAAGCAAAAACTACGAAAGAAATCACACAAAAAATTACTAAATGACAAGACCTGGAAGAATAACAA
>JAUYOQ010000323.1 GCA_030697975.1 Nitrosopumilaceae archaeon
TTGTTAGATTTTAGCTTGTTTACTACTTTTGTAAAGTCATTTATTGGAACAATTTTTACTGTGCTCATAGCTGAAATCCCAACTGCAATACAGAGACCCTCTATATCGTGAGCATTTTTTGCATCAAGAATAATTATCCACTCGTGCTCAAGTACAGACATATAAAATCCAACTATCTTTGACACATTGAATTTTTTCAGATTTTTTTCTAGTTTGTTTTGGATAGATAAGAATATTTTCTTGCTGTTTTTGTTGTTTAAAGGACAAGATTCAGGGCTATGTATAGCAAAGACACCAAACAACATTACTGTGGCTGTAAATACTATTTTTATTAACCTTTCAATTTTTATGACTTTTCTTTTTTATTGAGAAATTCAGTTACGACATTGTGGAGTTCAACCTTATGTTTACTAATTTCTCTTTGAACCTCAAATAGTAATTCATGGTACATTCTCTGACCATATTTTTCATAAAAAGAAGTCGAGTATTCCTGCTCCTTGCTGCCTATGAACCAGCCTAAAATAAAATCATGCTCGTTTTCAGGATTCCATGATGCCTTTAACATCGGATAGTACACTTCAAGAAAGCCTTTCAAGTCATATGAGATTCGTTTAAGATCGTTTTGCACAAATTCCATAAACGTTCTTGTTGACATAAAACCCGAATTATGTAACCATAATTAAAATCAAGGTTTATGTTTTAGCATTACATCGAAATTTTATACTGGCCATTTGACCTGATGACTCGAATTATTTGACAAATTTCATAATTATCTAAAGAAATAAGGAGCAGGTTAATTGAGCCTGCCAGACGATTACACAATAACTAAAGTTCTAGTATTTTTATCTGTAGAGAAAGCACTACGTGAAATTAACAATACTGTTTTTGAAAAGGTAACTGAGATTTTAAAGACAAAGTACAACTCGTATCTGTATGATTGCTATGATCATCCAGAGTATCTGAACCAAATACTCAAGGCTTTTTTTGGTGATTCTTTTGTTGCTATTACAGATACAATCAAAAAATACCTTGCAGAATATTCGAATCGAAAAAAGGTAAATCATTTTATCGAAGTAGTTTGTAATGAATAAGTTTGATTACAACCCTTGATACAATAAAAGGACAGAAATTTCTTGTATCTACATTAATTGCAACTGGATTTGGTATTTTGTTTTTCAATTTTATAAATGAGCAGACTGCGCTCTTGTTTACTGATTTGATGTTTGTATTTACATCTGGCAGTGTTGCTGTATTATCAATAATTGTTGTAATACAAAATAGATTAGAAGGTTATCACGGAAAAGCATGGGCATTATTTTCATCTGCTGTAATCTTTTGGTTTATTGCAGAGGTTATCTGGACATTATATCAGCAAGTGTATAAAATAGACCCTTGGCCATCAGAGGCTGACTTTTTCTGGCTTGTTGGATATCCATTATTTTTTGGATTTTTAATGTACTATCAAAGACCTGTACACAAATCAATTACAAAGAAAATGGTAGTCAGCTCAACTTTGATTTCAATATCAATTCTAGTTCCATTGTTATACGTTTCATATGATGAAAATTTGCGACTAAATGAATTTGAAAATCTTCTTGGTCTGAGCTATCCAATACTGAATGCTTTTGTCTTAATTCCTCTTTTAATTGGAGTTTTTCTGTTTTTTAAAGGCAAGGTAAACTTTATGTGGATTTTGATGAGTCTTGGAATGATATCTTTTATAGTATCTGATAACTGGTTTTTTTTAACTACACTAAACGAATCGTATCATCCAGGTCATCCACTTGATTTGTTGTATATTTGGGGATACGTTTTGTTCAGCTTTGGTCTATATGACCACATGAAAATTTTCCACACAAAAACTATATTTCATAAATTAGATCAAAATTAAAATCAAAATCTTCTTACCAGCTATTCATGTATGCAACTTGCTGTTTTGTGAGTCTGTCTATCTTTACTCTCATTGCATCTAGTGCATCAACTGCCACCCTCTTGTCAATTTCATGAGGTATTTTCATTATTCTCTTTTGCAGTTTTTTGTGATTTTTTAGGATATACAAGATAGAAAGTAGCTGGTTTGAAAACGATAATGCCATAACTTCTGGCGGATTTCCTTCGGCGGCAACCAAATTTGCTACTCTTCCCTTTGAAATAAGATACACCTTCTTGCCATTTTGTAACGTACACTCATCAAGGTTTGGCCTTACCTCCCTGACAGATTTTGACTTTT
>JAUYOQ010000268.1 GCA_030697975.1 Nitrosopumilaceae archaeon
AATGTCACGATTCCATTTATGTCACATTCTGAAATATAGGCTTTCTCAACTGAAAAGCTAGAGTTCATCAAGTCCCTTGATGACATTGCGTGAGGTAGTCCCAAGGCATGACCAAGTTCATGTCTTATGACTGCTTCCACAGTTTGATCAGAAATCTCATTGACTTGGTAGACTGTGATGTGTGCCTTTAATATCTCATTTCGAAAACTATCAACAAGTATTTTTGTGGACCCTAGCTTGCCATCCCCATTTTGTAGTGGCGAAAATGTAATTGTAATGTCGCCTTCGCCTTTTTCTGAGCTAATAATTTGAAATTTTTGTGGAATATGTCTTGTTGTCTCTTGTGTAGCTGCAGTCTCTAATGCATTTTGCCAGCCAAGATAGTATGTCTTTGTACTTTTACCAATTATACTAACATCATTTGATACTATTTGATTAGAATAAACCACCTTTCTTACAATGGAATTTTTCTCAGGATAATCATCGCCATTTACAATATTAATCCGTAGGGTATCGCCTTTTACTAAAAACCAAGATGACAGTGGTAAGGAAGTTTGATCAGTGCTTTCTACTTTAAGATCGTTTATAAAAAATTCTGATGGCACTGTATTGTAATCATACATCTTTACAATTCCTAAATTAATCAAAATTATTGGATAGGTTCCTACCGTTACGGCAATTCCAATTATAGCTAAAACCATAATCAGATAATTTTTTCTGGTTGTCTTTGTTACATTGGCCTTTATCATTTCGCCTAGTAATTTTTTATCATCATCATTCATTTCAATCACTAACTATAGTCCTCCGACAGTACGTCATACTATTCCATTCCTGCAACCTGCGATCCTAAGAAAGATAACTATATAAAAAGATACCTTCACTTAAGACATACAAATTATGAGGATTTCTTATATAGTATCATTTGGCACCCCAAAAACATTGCTGGCTGACAATGAGAGAAAATCAAGTGTCATAACGGCTATTGTAACTGTATTAACATTATTTGCATCAAGTTTTGTCGTATCTGATGCATTTGGCCAAGAACAAGTTTCTGAATTTACTGTAATTGAAGGCGATGAAATAAAAAATAATCCCGTAGCGCAGCAAATCTTGCAAAAAATTGAGGAATCAAAGAGAATAATGGCTGAGCTGCTTGCAGGAACGCCAGTTCTAACAGAGCAGCAAAAGCTAGTTGAAGAGCAACGAAGGATTGTAAAGGAGCGTCTTGACGCTGATCTTAAAAGAATGAATAAAGACTACGAGTCCTACACACCAAGA
>JAUYOQ010000009.1 GCA_030697975.1 Nitrosopumilaceae archaeon
AAGTGCCAAGCTGCGAATGTGAGTATTGTATCATATATGGTTAAAATCTAAATTTTCTAAATATGATATGCCATAATGTAGAATCTGGATGTTTTCATGACAAGGCAATACATCAAGACGGCAAAGGCAAATGTCTAGTAAAAGGTTGTAAATGTGATTCTTATCAAAAATAAAAAATCATGGCAGTTTGATTATACCTTTTTCTATTAGATATTCAATTCCCCTAAGATAATCATCTTGTGTGATAAGACCATTTGCCCACCAATCAGCATTGTTTCTAATCCATGATGGTACTCTTTTTTCTGATTTGCCTTCTTGTACCTTTGATGGTGAAATTAGGTTTTCATTGATAAGATATTGAATTCCGTTAAGAAATGTATTATCGTCTGTTTTTTTATCAACCCATGCTCTTACATTATTTTTTAGCCAGTCAGGAACTTTTTCATCAACTCTTGGAGTAGAACCTGTAGTTTTTGTAAATGTTAGCCCAAAGATGTTTGGGTTACCTGATGAGTCTAGCGCATCATGGTATTTGACTTCAATGCTTCCGCCAGCAGGTGAGATTAGCCTAGTCCCGTCACGGTTACAGATTTGTGTTGGCATTCTAAAGATCCCCTCAAAAATCCCAGTAGATGAGCCTGTTTCAACAAGTGTAAAGCCAGTAGATGCAAGACCGCCTGTCTCAACACCGTTTATCGTACAACGCTTGTATCGTACATCTTTAATCATTATTTCTAATAGCAAATTGCCACTTTGATCAATAACGGTATCTACATTATCAGAATTTGGAACGTTTGATGTTAGGTAAACATCAATTTTGTCATGTTTCTGGTTAAGATCAGGATCTATCAATATCACCTTAACTGGTTGGCCAAAACGAAACGTTCGTTGGTTTAATGTGACTTTTCCGTCATTTGTTCTAACATCAGTCTGCGATGAGACATCAAAGCCTACTCCTGCGCTTGCAATGTCAGAATATTTTAGAGAAATTCCCTTCTCATCAAGCAACCTCTGATTTATTAGAAGTTTTACATCATCACTTATTGTTTGGAGTGTTTTTACGAAACTTGAATCAAACTGATTTGACTGAGAAATTTCCATACTTCCTGTAAATGAGCCAGAATTAGCTTCAGATTCTTTTAACTCCAGTCTGTATATCGCATTGTTAATTGGTTCTGAGTTACGTTTTCCAAAAGAAAACAGATCAAACACTATTGGTTGCTTGTCTGTTTCACTTGCTATTCTTCCTGCTCCGCTAGTATTAGATGAAGAATCAAAGTTTATGACCAAAAACACTGTGCCTGTTCTGCTTTTTATAAAAACTACATCTTCATTGTCTATTTGTACTAGTCCTTGTGCACTTGAAATGTCACCTTTGTCAAGTATTGTGACGCTAGAGCCATCCAAGCTTCCAAAAAATAATGTCATATTCGTATCTGAAAACTCATTGATGCCAAGTTGATTTTGAAATGATCTAAAATCGTAATTAA
>JAUYOQ010000020.1 GCA_030697975.1 Nitrosopumilaceae archaeon
AAAAGATGTCCGTAGCTGACCCTCAGGGGCGATACATCGAGGACCTGCAACAAGTCGCCATGTCTTCGCGCCCAATTGAATCAGACATTGAATTTCACAAAAATACGATTCCTGTAACATCAATTGATGGTGAAAGCGCACCATTTGGTCCAATAGGTGAGATAAAAAGTTCAAAGTTTTCTAGCTCGTCTTCTGATAGATTTATCCAAAAAGCATACTATGACAGAGACCTCAAGGCAGAAGATGCAGTACTTGCACTATACAACAGCGGAATCGAGATCTCAAAAATCCAAAAATGCTTCAGCATTGGAATGTTTGGAAAAAAAAGAAAACTTGTGCCAACACGATGGAGCATTACTGCAACTGATGACATTATATCAAAGTCACTTGTCTCAGAGATTCTTGATTTTTCGCTAATTGACTCGTGTCAGGTATTTTGTTTTGAGCATCTTGACAACCTGTATTCTGTAGTAATTTTTCCACACAGATGGATGTTTGAAATGCAGGAAGCCTGGCATGACGGTGATACGGTTGGGTTTGGCAATGACTTTGAAGATGCGCGTGGAATTGATCATCAGCCAGCCATCGCAGGTGCATATTTTGCAGCCAAACTGGCTGTAGCAGAATATTTTCTAGAAAATCAGACACAAGGCGCAGTCTTGGTACTGCGTGAGATCAGGCCAGAATATGCAGTTCCAGTAGGTGTGTGGCAGGTTAGAGAAGGCGTACGAGCTACAATGAAACAAAAACCATATGCTGCATCAAGCTTTGATGATGCAATTAATTTTGCATGCAAAAACATGAGCATTAGCAAAACCGAGTGGCTTACAAAAGGAAACATGTTAAAGCTGATCAAACAAAAAACAATTGCAGACTTTTTCTGAGTGGAATATATATCTCCCACATAAATTCGAGTAGATTGATGCAAAACAAAAGCGTGATATTTGCAATTTTAATTATTGCCAGTCCAATACTTTTTGCACTAACTGTATTTCCTGACACATTTAGCTTAAGCTGGAACCAAGGGCGAGGAGGATTTCTTTTTGCATTGGCATTTATCGTAGCGGAGCTTTTTGGCATAAAACTTCAGGTTCCAAAAAAACGCCTCCTAGCTGTAATCCCGCTTGCAGCAGCTGTCATGATTTTTCTTGCCGGCTCTGAATATGGCCTTAAAGAAAACATTGTAAATTATGGCAAGGAAATCGAGGTTCCTCTGATATATTCTTGGGAGTGGCTGTGGGATTTTGTTGTAATGTCTGCCTTTGTTACTGCAACACTTTCAATATTTTTTGGAAAACGATGGATTAGAATTGCGCCAGCAGGTCCAATATTTCTTGGAGGAAGCGCAATCATTCTTGCACTTGACACATTTTTTCCATATGACACACTTGGACCTTTACAGTATGTTGTTCCATACCTAATACAGGTTAATGCGTGGGTCATCAACACCTTTGATCTGGGTGTAGCTACGGCAAGGGACAACCTCATGTTTCTTCAAGGAGATCATGGCCCTTTTGCACTCCAGGTATTTTGGCCATCTGCAGGTGTGCACAGTGTAATTATCTATTCTCTAGTCATGATGGCGTTTTTACTAAAAATGAACATACAACGCAACAGAAAGATTGCATATTTTGCTTTGGGAATAGTTGGAACTATTGGCGTAAACATGATTCGAATATTCTCATTGTCGTTGTTTGCACTCAAAATATCAACAAATGTAACAGAATTTGAGGAATTTCATTCGGTTGCAGGCGAAATCATGTTTCTGCCGTGGCTCTTTGTATTCTTGATGGTTGTTACAACCATTGAAACAAGGCGGCTCAAAAAATTAGAAGCATCAAATAACCCTCAAAGCTAAAAGTAGCTTGTTATGTTGCTTTGGCCCTCAATCTCAGATAACTCGGACACCTTGACTCCTAGTCTTCTAACTAGCAGAGTTTGATTTTCAAGCGCTTCTTGTAATAGCTGTATCGCAGTTTTTTGCAGCTCATCCAAGCTTGACGTGGAATTTTTTAGCATCTTTGACTTTGTCTTACTTGAAAGATCTGTCTGGACAAACTGTATTCCAACTGACTTGAACATCCTGTTTTCCTCAATGATTATGGAATGAAGCTCCTTGCAAAGCTCAATTAGGCTTTTGAGAAGAAAATCGTAATCCTTGGAGTCCTGAGTTAGGGTCACTATCTTGCTGTACTGTATAGTTGGCTGTCTTTCTGTTACAGGCTCATCATCAATTCCTCTTGCAGCATTGTAAATGTAGGTCCCAATCTTTCTTCCAAACATTTTGTTTAAGGTAAAAACATCTAGCTTCTTTAATTGTGAAATTGTTTCAAACTTTTCTTCGCCAAATCTTTCTTCGGTTTTTTTGCCAATTCCTGGTATTTCTCTAATTTTTAACGGATCTAGGAATTTTTCTACGCCGTCAGGTGTAACAACTGTCAGTCCATCAGGTTTTTTGTAGCTTGACGCAATCTTTGAGACAAGCTTGTTTGGTGATACCCCTATGGAACAGCTCAGCCTTACCTTTTCTCGTATGGAATTTTTTATCTGCTGTGCAACGTGGCTTGCTACAGCAAAATCGCCGTTTGTTCGCCTTGTTACATCAAGGTACGCTTCGTCTTTTCCTACATACTCAAAAACATCGGCAAAGCCTTTGATAATCTCCATTGCCTTTGAAGAAATCTCTGAATAGAACTCAAAATCGGCAGGCAGAAACACTGCATCTTTTATCGACTCTAGTCTTTTTTTTGCAAATGCTATGGGCATTCCTGATTTTACGCCATACTTTCTTGCCTCATAATTTGCAGTGGCAATGGCACCACTGTCTCCTCCCCTGTCTGAGAATATGCAGACTGCAACTGGCTTTGTCTTTAGGTGCGGTGATTTTATTTCCTCACACTGTGCAAAAAAGTAGTCAAAATCAATATGCAAAATGACTCTATGCATTGCTTTTGAATGGCATGAAATCAATATTATGATATCGTGATAGTCTAAATATTATTTTGATTTATGGTTATTGTGATAAACCCTGTATCAGTTGAAAAAGACGGCATAAAGATTCGACCTGAACACATGGAAAAAGAAAAGCTATACCACTGCATTTTCAACAACAAGGTTTTGGTTTTTTATAAAGACGCGCAGGATCTTTTGAATTGTTATGAAATCGAAGAAGCAGAGCTGGTTGAAAAGATAAAAACTTGCAAAAACGACGAGGTAGAAAAGTTGTTTGAAGAATACATTGAGCAAAAAAAGCTTAAACATTAAATAAACACAAAGCTCATTCTAGTCAACACATCATGAGCGGAAAAAAATCAAGAGATGCAGACGAAATTTTCTCTCAGTTTGAAAAGCACAAAGAAGAAAGTGTAAAGCCAGAAGAAAAAGTTCAGCAAGAGACTCCACAAGAACCCCAACCAGAACCTAGCATTGTGCAAGAAGAACCAGTCACACCTTCTGAAGAACCTGATGAGCCGCAACCAAGTCAAGAGCCTGAAACTGCTGAGGAAGAACCAGTAAAGATCAGAGATGTAATTTTTGTTGGAATAAAGCCAATAATGACTTATGTTACTGCAACACTAACACAGCTTGCAAGCTCACCAACAGTTACAATCAAGGCTAGAGGAAAACGCATTACACAAGCAGTTGATGTCTCACAGATGATTGTCAAAAGAATGGACTCTGTCGGCTACAAGGTAACAGGCGTTCGCATATCTTCAGACTCGTTATTATCACAAGATGGAAAGATGCGAAACGTCTCAACAATAGAAGTCGATGTTACAAAAGTCGATAGTTAAAAAGCATCAAGCAAGAATGTTATTCCAAAATATATCATAAATCCGCTAATTGCGATAAACAAAAATCTATAGTTTCGCTGAGACAGGAATTTCGAGCTTTTTGATGAAAGATATGAAGTAGATGCAAGCCATGCAAAGTCCATCCAAATATGTAATGCAAATAAAATCAGCAATCCCAAAAGCGACCATAGCACAATAGAATCAGAAATTAGCTTGAATCCAACGGTAAACCACCAGATTATAAAAAATGGATTTAGCGCACTAAACAAAATACCTGAAAGAAACGGCCCATACTTTGTTTTGATTTGATGATTTGCGTCATGACCAAAAACCGATTTTAACTGTAGTCCGGCAAAACCAAAAAGCCCAAGTGCTCCTACAATTGCTATAATAATTCTAAATTGTGGAACAGATTCTAGTGAGATGATCCCAATGCCAAGCAGAACGATTAATGGCAGCTCTACAACAGTATGGCCAAAAGACATTTTTAAGCCGCCTTTTGCGCCTTCTTTTAGGCCATAGAAAATATTTGCAGCAAATAGCGGCCCTGGAGACATGACCCCCGAAGAAGAAATTATTATTACAGTAGCTGCAAATCCTAGTAGCTGTTCCATTTAGTATAAACTAGAAACCAGAATCTATCCATACATAGTATCGACCATTCTGCTTGTCTGTTTTTCCGCTTCTTTGATATATTCTTCAGCCATCTCGGCTTCTTTTTGTAGCATTGGTATGTCGCAAGAGACTCCAGGTACAAGCTTTGACATTGTAAGGCACAGCTGTGTGCTTGCTTTGAAATTTGGTTTTGTCTCATCAGAGTTATACAAGAGCACAACAACGTTTTGATTATTTACCATGCCTTGGTTCAGCAATGCCCCGGGGATGCCTGGAATTGTCCCATACTGCAAAACCGAAATTTTTGCTTTTTCAACTATTTCCTTTGCAGCGTTGTTGCTAACAGCTGCAATCACTTGATCATCTACGGTGGGAGTGTTTACAGGGGCACTGCTTAGAACAAATGAACACTTGTGTTTTTTTGCCCAGCCTAACATGATTCTTGCAATAGTTTTGTGTAACGAGTAATGCAATGTCAGATAGGAAGAAAATATTGCAGTCTTTAGATCATTGTTTACAAATATTCTTGTAGGATAATTTGGAACTCCATTTTTTATTATGGTTACTGGTGGAAAGCTGTTAGAGTCGATAATTCCTGCCATCTCAAACTGCGAAGTGTGAATCATTGATTCTGTAGCTATCGCCTGTGTGACTCCAATAGAAGGAAAACCATCAATCAGATATCCTCCTTCTATGTCAATCGGCTTTATCTCTTTGATAAAAATACGCGGATTAAAGCTCATCAAAATCTAGTGTCTTTTGTTACTGATATAATTTTGTCCTTTTTGCAGCTGTTATTCATTACTTGTTTTTCATATCCAAGCTATAGGAAAATTTAAAACGAGTGTAAAAAACAAAATGTTGCCTATGGGTGGCAAGATAAAAGTAGCATTAATTGGAATAGGCAACTGTTTTGCAGGTCTTATTCAAGGAATTGAATACTATAAGAAAAATCCATCACAGCAAGTTACTGGTATAATACATGAGAAACTAAGCGATTACACTATCCATGACATTGATTTTGTTGCAGGCTTTGATGTAGGTGAAAACAAAGTTGGCAAATCAATCAACGAGGCAATTTACGAGTATCCAAACATGGTAAACTGGATCCCAAAAAACGAGATGCCAAAAACAAACGCCAAAGTTTACGAAAGTCCAATCCTGGACGGTGTAGGTATCTGGGTGGAAAACAGAGTCAAGCCACTAAAGACACACAAAACAGACGCGCAGTTAGCTCAGGATGCAAAAAAAGTAATCGAAGACACTGGCGCACAAGTCATAGTATCATATCTGCCTGTAGGATCAGAAAAGGCCACTCAATTTTGGGCAGAAATATGTCTAAACACAAACACCGCATTTGTAAATTGTATTCCATCTTTTATTGCATCAGATGAAGCATGGGCTAAAAGATTTGAAAAAAATAACATACCTGTAATTGGTGATGACATAAAGGGACAGGTAGGTGCAACAATAGTACATCGCACCCTTGCACGACTCTGCAATGACCGCGGCACTAAAATTGAAAAAACATATCAAATTAACGTAGGTGGAAACACGGACTTTTTGAACATGAAGGAGCAAGAACGCCTAGTCAGCAAAAGAATATCAAAAACAGAAAGCGTGCAAAGCCAGCTTGATACAAGGCTTGATGATGATCAAATCTATGTCGGGCCTTCTGACTTTATTCCATTTCTTGGAAATACAAAACTAATGTTTATGAGAATTGAGGGAAGGCAATGGGCAAATATGCCATATAACATGGAGGTAAGGCTTGAAGTAGATGACAAGGCAAACTCTGCAGGCATAGTAGTTGACGCAGTTAGATTGGCAAAAATTGCACTTGATCGAAAAATAGGCGGCTCTATTATTCCGGCAAGCGCATATCTGATGAAGCACCCGCTAAAGCAAATGAGCGATCCGGAAGCAAAAATAGCATGTGAAAGATTCGTCAGAGGCGAATCCTAGGAAAATTTCTGAGCATCCAAATATCTGATATTTCGGCTTTTTTTGTATTTTGCAAGATTGAAATTACATATGGCAAAGCATTGGCCTTTTGGCGCTGACTCTATTTTTGGAATCATCACGTCATCTCTTTCATAAAGATCAACAACAACGCTTTTTCCTCCAAATCTTCTATTTTCAACATTTGCAGCAAGTATAGGCACGCGGTTTTCAAGTGCGCGTACCTGCACATAAAGATGCCAGGGCTTCAAGCCGCGCCTGACAATCCTGCTTGGTGAAAATAATACCTCTGCACCTTTTTTTACAAGCGATTTTGCAACATCGGCAAAAACCATGTCATAGCAAATGATCAAGCCAAACCTGCACTTTGTTTTAAAAACTATAGTCTTTGTTCCATGCTTTACATTTTTCTTCTCATAGCCAAAAGGATGGATTTTTTCTTGCTTGCCTATTATCTCGCCTGTAGGTCCAATAACAGGAGCAGAAATTACATAGCCGTTTGATTTTTTTTCATAAAATGCTCCAGGAATTACAGTCAGCGAATAATTTTTTGCTATGGACTTGAATCTGGCAAACTCTGAATCAAAATCTGATATGACATTTTGCTTTAGCCATTGCTCAGGAAGACATACTACATCTGCCTCTTTTTTTCCAAGCAACTCAAGCAAACGAGAGACTGTATTTTTTGCATGCTCATCAGTAGGATATGATGTTGTTTGAATTATTCCTAACCTCATCAACTTGTAGGTTCAAAAATCGTGATCTATTATGTTTGTTAGCATAGTCAACTAAACTTGTTAGTATCCGATTATTCTTGCATTTTAAAAAAAGTCAATATTGGTTCACATCCGTAAAGTAGAGATATTTGGCTTCAAATCATTTGGCTTTAAGAATACAACAGTGGATTTTGAACCTGGCCTTGTCTCAATATCTGGCCCAAACGGCTCAGGCAAAAGCAACATACTTGATGCAGTCATTTTTGCCTTGGGCGAGAACAGGCCCAAAGTCATGCGTGCAGACAAGCTAAGGTCATTAATTCATGATATCGAAGGCGCAGGAAGGCATGGGCCTAAGATGACAAGAGTTAGCGTTCACTTGGACAATTCTGATAGAAAAATCCCTGTTGACTCTAATACGGTTACAATTACGCGTGAAATGGACGATAAGGGGGAAAATATCTACTATCTTAACCAAAAAAAGGACAAGCGTGAACATGTCTTGGACCTCCTTGAGGTAGCAAACGCAGGACTAAACCAGCTAAACGCAGTTCAGCAGGGAACCGTAACACGAATATCAGAATTTTCACCTGAAGAAAAAAGACAGGCAATCGAGGACTTGATAGGACTATCGTTTTTTGATGAAAAAAAGCTAGAGTCAGAAAATCAGCTTGTAGAGTCAGACAGAAAACTTGAAATCGCACTTGCAAAAATGGATGAGATAAAAAAACGAATAGACGAGCTAGAAGTTGAAAGAAACCGAAAACTACGACATGATGCACTTGACAGAGAGATAAGCAGGCTCCGCGCAATCTCTGCTGCTAAAGATCTAAAAACTATACGAACATCAAAGCTATCACAAGAACGCAACCTACATGCGATATCATCTGAGATAAAAAAATTCGAAGAAGAACGAAGCTCCATTAGAAAAGAAATTCATGAGCTAAACTCTCAAAAATCAAAATTCATGGAAGAGGTAAATGCATACAACCAAGCAAAATCATCAATTGATTCGCAAATATCAGAGGCACTACAAAAGTCAGAAGGCGCAAACAGCAAAATAATAACATCAAAAAGGAGACTAGAACAAATCGATACAAGGCTTCCTCAAATCAAGACAGATCTTGAACAACTCGGACAAGAACGAAGCGAGCTTGAGCCAAAAATCGAGCAGCTAAGGCAGGCAATTCATACAGCAAAAGAGTCACAAAGATCAATTTCTGAGCAAGTCAGGATAGTGGACTCTGAGCTATCAGGAGTCTTAAAAGAGCAATCAAAAATCTCTACAAGAAAAATCGAGGCAGATATCAAGGTAAGAAGCCTTGTTGAGCGGCTCAACTCTGCAAAACTAGCGCTATTCAGACTCGAATCAGAGCATAAAGACATTCAAGGAAAATTTGACAAAAACACGATTAACATTCAAAATTTCAAATCCGAGCAATCAAAAATGTCAGGTCTTGCAGAAAGACTAGATGTTGTTATTTCAAATCACAAGGCAACAATTACTGAGATAAAATCAAGAATTTCACAGCTTGGCACAAAACGAGTCAGGGGAGAACAAGACGTAGATGACCTTGCACTAATTCTAGAAAAGGCATCAAAGGCAGCAGCCCAGTACGAAACACAAATCAGAACAATCAAGGGAATAATGCATGAAGACTATTCGATTGCACAGCTAAAAGAAGATGCAAACAAGCTTGGAATCGAGGGCCTAGTCTATGAAATGTTTTCATGGGATGAGAACCACGAACGCGCAATACTGGCTGTCGGCTCTGACTGGCTCAAGGCAGTTATTGTAAAGGACTTTGCAACTTTAATCAGTCTTGCAGAAGTTATCCGTACACGAAGGCTGCCCCGTCTAAAAATACTCCCAATTGACGCAATTCCTCCACTAAGACCATCAGTACCTGATGATCATGAAGTCATTGGCATACTATCAGATTACATAAGATGTGACGATAAATTTTCAGCAATACGTACATTTCTTTTTGGAAACGTACTGCTAGTACAATCACGCGAAGCTGCACACAGGCTATCAGAGCAAGGATACAAGACAGTTACAATTCATGGTGAATACTTTGAGGCAAAGGCAAACGCAGTAGTACTAGATATCAACTCAAAGATTTCCAAGATTACAAAAATTATTTCATTGAGCTCGTCAATTGAAGGGCTAAGCCAGTCAATCCACCTTCTTAAAAAATACCTGCAAAAAAGAAAAGGCTCGCTAAAAAATATTGAAGACAGGCTACAAGACTACAAAAACCGATTTGCGATATCTGATACTGGACTTACAAACGCAACCACGCAGTATTCAGATCTAAAGGCACGAATTTCCCAGATAGTCGAGTTCCAAAACAACTGCATAAGACGAAATTCGCAGCTAGAAAGAAGAAAAGAACATCTTCTTGCCGAATCAGCAAAGCAAAAGTCGTACATTGGCTCACTTGAAGAGCGAATTTCGATCGTACAAGACAATTATGCAGATACTGGACAGAGCAGGGTTGCAAGCGACATTGAGCGACTAAATGAAAGAAAACTCACTCTCATGCCACAGCAAACAGAGCTTGTCAACATGCTGCGAGAAAAGGAATCAAATCTTGCATCATTGAGTGCAGCTGAAGAGGCGGCAAAGTCAAAGACAAAGACACTACATGAAGACAATTCTATTCTTACAAAGGAAAAACACGAGCATGAAGTTAGACTGAGAACACTTGAAAAAGAAAAAGAATCAAGTGATGCCCAGCTAGTCTCACTACTCGAAAAAGAGCAGGTTCTTATCTCGACATCTGGGACTTCGGTATCTCAACTAAAAAACTTTGATGACAAGCTAGACGACCTTAATGAAAAAGAGCGAACAGTAAGCAAAGAAATCAACACACGCGAAAGACAATCAGATTCTATAAACCGTGATCTAAAGGATCTTGTTGAAAGTGAGACAAAGCTGCAAAAGATTTTGAACATGTACGGATTTGACGAATCCCTTGAAATATTTGAAGTTGAGTCCATTCTGCCATACATTGAAAAGGAAAAAAACTCACTTACATCAACGCTTAATGCAATTGCCCCCGTAAAATACATCGAAGTATCAGAAGGATATCGTTCCATGTCAACAAGAAAGAACGAGCTACAAGAAGAGCGAAACTCTATTGTTAGATTTATTGAAGAAATTGAAAAAGACAAGCGCCAGACATTTCTTAATGCATTTGATACAGTAGACAAGGAAATCAGACACGCATTTTCTAAAATGACGGGAGGAAATGCATGGCTTGAGATACAAAACGAAGACGATGTGTTTTCATCTGGCCTGTCATATCTGATACAATTTCCAAACAAGCCAAAAAGAGAGTCAACATCAATTAGCGGTGGAGAAAAAACACTTGCAGCAGTAGTGTTTGTATTGGCACTTCAAAAGCTAAAGCCATCGCCGTTCTATCTTTTTGATGAGATTGATGCACACCTTGATGCGCCAAACGCAGAAAAATTATCAAGAATAATAGAGGAGCGCTCAAAGGGAAGCCAGTTCATAATGGTCTCGCTAAAAGATTCTGTTGTAGAAAAAGCCAGACTAATCTACGGTGTTTATCCAAAAAATGGCGTTTCACACGTTGTTACATACAAGGACAAGCGATTGCCTTCAATGGCAAGCTAGCAAAAAATCGTGGCAAGTATAAAACAAATGTGTACAGTGGGATTGGCAGAATATGAATTTTTATAGAAATTTTGTAATAAGAAATAATGAATACAGCATGGAATCTTAGAAAAGAAAGAACTCACATAAAAAGAGAATTAAACAAAGTTCTTAGCTTAGAGGGTTCGGATTGGAGAGCAGTTAAGGCAAAAGAGAAGATAATGAAACAAAAATTTTTACAAGTTTGGATAAAATATGTTAAGAATAATAAAAACAAGAATGATTTTTTGAAGATGGCAAAAGAATTTGGATATCTACTGCAAGAAGAACGCCACACTCATGCACAA
>JAUYOQ010000034.1 GCA_030697975.1 Nitrosopumilaceae archaeon
TCATATTGTAAATAGTCGGAATAGTATTTCGCTGTTCTTGGATAAAGCTTGAGATGTGGCGTGCAACTTCGCCTGAAAAAGCTCGCATGTGAAATTCCTTTCCATTTTCTGCTTTTAGAATAAGGAGACCCTCTACTGCATATGGGTCTACAAATCCAATGTGGATTATTTTTGCTACTTCGTAGTCGACTTCTTGTGCCTGATCTATTTTCATTACTATTGAAAGATAATTCTCTAATGTTTATAAAGATATGAAAGAATTTTTCATTTTTTGTTTTGTGATATCAAAATCGTAAATTATGAAATGATTTATCAAAATAATACTTGAAATCAATTATGAAACATTCTAGATGGCAAAACGATTTTGGCATCTATGGTTGCATTTGAGCGTAGGCAAACTCGATAAAATTTAATTTCGTAGCATTATCTTCTGAATGAATGGAAAAACAGGCTACAAGACGCAGTCAAAAAGGAAAGCCGCTAATAGTTTTAGGTTTTGTAAGCATAGCAATTTTGTTTTTAATCTATGCTAGATTTCAAAACGCATCTGTTACCCCTGATGCAATTCCTGCAATAGAAAGACTCGCTCTTGGATTTTACATAGCACTGCTTATTTCCTTTGGCGCAATATCTTATGGTCTTTATCGATATCACACACAGAAAGTCTTAGAAAAAGATGGAGGGATTTTATCAACGATTGCAATTGCTACATACAACAACAGATCGCGGAAAATATTTGCACTGGCATTTGTTGCGTATGGAATATTCTTTTCACTTACATCAGGAACGCTTGTCTATCAGCCAGAAGTGGTGTTTTCTGAGCACTATGGAGCTACTGTTCCATCAGCCCACATAACTCCATGCTGCGGCGACCCAGGCTATATGCCAAAATTCATTGTCTATTTTACCGAGCATGTTGGATTGCAAATCGTTCCAATAAACCTGCTTTTGCAGATCATAGTATCATATCTTGTTGGACTAAATGCAGCACTTGCAGTTAATGCGATATCTATTGCAAAAAAAGAAGGTGGTCTAAGCAGTGTTGGTGCTGCAACAGGATTGTTTATTGCATGTCCTACATGTGTTGGCACATTACTTTCTATTTTTATTAGCACATCAAGTGTGCTTGCATTTACTGTTGTATTGACCCAACTTCAAACATTGTTTATTGCAATAACTATACCTGTTTTGTTTTTTACACCAGTTATCATGGCAAGAAAACTAAGAAGACCAGACGGCAGCTGCACGGTAAAGCCTAGCTAGTAAATTTTTTTACTTCAGGAATCTGCGAATTTCCAATATTGTATCCATCGCGGCGCAAATACTTTAGCGTCAGTTTGTAGACAAGCTCATCATGATCTACTTTTGATAAGATTTCGTTCCATAATACCTTGCCGTGCTCTTCAATCTGTTTCTTTAGTTGTGTATTCATTAACTCAGCAATCTCTTTGCACTGATCAAAGGTCTTGCTGTTTTTGTAGGCACGAGTACGCACATCACAGCTGTCCATATTTTTTCTCACTCACCGTACAATAAAAAGATCATCAAGCTATAGTTGTTTTAGCTTTTCAACTACAATCTTGAAAATTTCGTTATTATCAAGAAGAATACACGAGATATCATTTTCTTGGCATGCCTTGCCGCTTTCTGTATCTCGTGTTACTAGGACCAGCTCGTTTTCTTTTGCATAGTTGATAATAGAATAATCTGTTGCAAGCTTTTTGCCTTCGGTGCGCAGTTTTTTTACGCTGTAGGCCTCATAGCCAAGTGCACTTAGCTTTTCATCCATCCCATCATCCATCTCATCTACTAGAATTTTTAGTGGTTTCATTTTACAGGCTTGCAGTCATTTTTTTTATCTTATTAACTATCTGCACTTTTCTTGTAATGCTAAGCTCAGGCTCCATTGTAAAATAGACTGTCATTTTCTTTGTGTAAATGACCATTTGTGTGACCTTTTCTCGCTCAACATGGACGTATCTGACTTTGCCAAGACTTTTGTCAAACTCTTTTCTCATCCTTCTTCTTTCTGCAACTTGTCTACAAAAGTGCGCTTCTTCTTTTTGTGTTTTAAGTGAAGTTTTTCCTGCCTTCATTATTGCCTCAACTATATTTCCCTTAAGGTCGATTAATGCTGCAAACCTCATTCTAGAGTCTAAGTCGATTATATCCTCAACAAGTTCCATAAGGTCGGATTCCGAATAATAATTCAATTGGGTGTGCAGAATTTTTTATGACTAAATATAAGCCATTTTCATTTATTATAAAAACTAGGGAATCTCTGTCTCAGTACAATAGTTGTGAACCCATTTTCCGCCGTTGTCTTTTGTGATTTGTTTACCAGGCCTGATTTGTTCTCCACATGCTTGACATGTTGTAGCAAACTTTGCTTTCATGCTAGTATTTGGTTGCTTTTTCATAATAATAGTAGCATTGATGTAGCTTAAACTAGAGGTTAGCTTGCAGTCTAGTTTTTCAATATAAGGCACTATGTCTTGACAATAGAGGCAAGATCAGTGCCTCTGCAGATCTTGACATCTTTTTGCGATGCAAGAAATTCTACGATATCCTTGTATTTTCTTCCTCCAATCATTTTTAGAACATTGTCATGCCAGATTACTGTGATTACTTTGGAGTCATTTTCTCTTGCATAGTCAAGTGTTTGTTTGAAAGTTGGAATGATTTGTTTTTCTTCTAGTTTCATATACGTAAACAAGTATGCGTCCATCAAGGTAACTGGAAACTCTACTAGTCCTTCAAAATTTTGAAAGCCCATCTCGCTTTTGTCTATTTTGTCCTTTGAATTTCTAACAGAGGAATCATATGAAAAACCCAATTCCTTTAGCATCTTTG
>JAUYOQ010000041.1 GCA_030697975.1 Nitrosopumilaceae archaeon
CTGTCTTTTCCCATAAAAATTTCCTCTCAAGCCAAAAGCTTGAGTTTATGGTAAAACTCAAGAACAAAAAAAGGCTAGAGTGGGCATTAAAGCAATATAAAAAGGAAAAATCTCAGCAAAAGAATCTTGCAGATTATTTAAAAATAACTTCAAGAAGATTCAGACAGCTATACTGCAAATACAAGTCAAGCGGCGAAGTTCCTGCTATTGGCAGGAACATTGGAAGGCCCAATAAAATCATTCCAAAGGAATATGGAGAGTTGATTGAGCAAAAATACGAAAAATATCGTCTTAATGCACTTTACCTTGAAAAGGTGATTTTCGCAGAAAATCATATAAGGATTCCGCACAACACCATCCATAAAGTGCTGATAAGTAAAGGGCTGGCTAAAGAAGAGCCAAACAAAAAGAAAAGAAGGAAAGCTTGGATAATGTATGAAAGAGAGCACAGCTTATCAGCTGGGCATCTGGATTGGCACGAGCCAGGCAACGGGATAAAAGTATGCGTCGTTCTTGACGACGCAAGCAGAAAGATACTTGCCGGTGGAGAATTTGACGCAGCAACCGAAGAAAACAGCATAAAACTGGTTGATGAAGTCGTCAAAAAGTATGGCCATATTCAGGTGATAAGAGAGACTATAACTGATCATGGGGCACAGTTTTATGCCAACAAACGGGGTAAAGACGGCAAAGCCGAGCACGGCTTTGAGAGATTCCTTGAGGAAAATGGAATAAAGCACATACTGTGCAGGTACAAGCATCCGCAGACAAATGGCAAGATAGAGAAATGGTTTGATTTATACAGAGTCCATAGGAAAAGGTTTCCAACCTTTGAGGAGTTTATTGAGTGGTATAACAACAGACCGCACGGAAGCCTTAATTTAAGGCGTGCAGAGACTCCAGAAATGGCTTTCTGGAGGAAGATGCCAATTGAATATTATTATGGATTAGCTGCTAAGTTTTTTGGGTGGAAGTGAATGAAAAACGGAAATTATTTGAAAGAGGAAATAATTTCAGGAAAAGACAGCTGATTTTTCAAATGACAATATTTAAATACAGCCTTATGGAAAGAAAGAAAGCATGCTTATTTTCAAAAGAAGGCAAAATCTGCATAAAACAAAACATCTAAAGAAAGCCCAAACTTCATTCTTTGTGATTATTGGAATCTTTATGTTTATTGCAATGCTCATAGGATTTGTCATTTACAACAACATAAAAGCAAAAAAAGTTGAGGAGGAAGCTAAAAAAACTGCAGATTTGAGCCTGCAGGCAGAAGAGATTGAAAAGTTTGTGAATGACTG
>JAUYOQ010000059.1 GCA_030697975.1 Nitrosopumilaceae archaeon
TTAATTTTTGCAGGAAACTTGTCAAGCCTGCCGCTTTTGCAATCAAACTGGGCGCCATGCCAACCACAGGTAACTATGTTTCCGTCTAGTGTTCCTTCTGAAAGGCTTGCGCCTGCATGGGTACAGGTATCATCCATTGCATAATATTTTCCACCTACATTTACAACAAGGATTTCTCTTCCATCAACTGAGGCCTTGTGCAGCGTACCTGGTGCAACATCTGAGGTCTTGGCAACAATTACCTTTCCCATAAGGGGGTTTCGTTAAAGTATTCTTAATAATTTTTCTTATTTGTGCAACTAACAATAAGAGATGCATTACCTTCAGACAAAGAAATAATCCTTGATTTTTGTAAATCGACATTTTCTTGGGGTGACTATATTCACCATGTTTGGGATGACTGGCTTGATGAGGGAAATTTCTTTGTCTTAACTGAAAACAGACGTCCTGTAGCTATATGTCATGCATTTATCATAAAGAATGCAAAACTGATCTGGATTGAAGGCATACGAGTTGATCCAAACTACAGGCAAAAAGGATATGCAAAAAAACTTGTGACAAAAGCAGAAGCTATAGCAAAAAAGAATGACTGCACACTGTCTTCAATGCTAATTGAATCAAAAAACTTTGAGTCACTTAGGCTTGCAGTAAAGCTGCATTATACTAGAAACGAAAAATGGGACTATTACTTTCTTGTTCCAAGAAAAATCTGCTCAGCTACCATACGAGCAAAATCAGCTAAGGAAATAGCAAGATATCTTGCAGATTCAAAATTTTATATCAAATCATGGAGGTGGTTGCCACTAGACGCTAAAACCATTTCTTCACTGATAAAAGAAAAGAAAATCATAATATCAAAAGGTCAAAATCGCATTGATTCGTTGGGAATCATTACAGAATCAGATCATTTTGAAAAAACCATGATGCTTACTTTGGTCTATGCCACAAAAACTGGCATCAAAAAAATTCTTCCCTATATACAGAATTTAACATATGAGAAAAAATTTGAACGAATTCAAATTCTGACTACGAAAAAACTATGATGCTTACTTTAATTTACACAACAAAGTCTGGCATCAAAAAAATTCTTCACTATATACAGAATTTAACATATGAGAAAAAATTTGAACGAATTCAAATACTGACTA
>JAUYOQ010000073.1 GCA_030697975.1 Nitrosopumilaceae archaeon
TGGCACAAGAAAACAAGGATATTGCGCTTGAAGAGTTGGCTGGAAAGAAGCCAGAAGAAGGCGGATGCCTTATTGCTACTGCAACATTTGGCTCTGAGCTTGCACCTCAAGTCCAGTTCTTGCGAGAAATAAGGGATAATACCGTCCTTAGCACACAGTCTGGCACATCATTTATGACTACCTTCAACACATTCTACTATTCCTTTAGTCCAACTGTAGCTGATCTAGAAAGACAGAATCCAGTATTCAAAGAAACTGTAAAGGTTGCAATAACTCCATTGCTATCATCATTGTCATTGTTACAATATGTTGACATTGATTCAGAAGCTGAGATGCTAGGATATGGAATTGGAATCATACTACTAAATGTTGGAATGTATTTTGTAGCACCAGCACTGATAATATTCAAGATAAGGAATAGAAAGTAATTTTTGCAGAAAACATCATACGAGTAACTGATCTGATTATCCTTTTTCAATTTCTATCTCATCATTGATTATTTCTGTGTGAGTTATCTTGTGCTGTTTTTCTATGACAGACTGGATAAAGTCTGTAAACTCTTCAACCTGTCCTTGATCCTTTAGCAGTATGCTGTGGGCAGACTTGTCTTTTAGCCCGACAATGATTTCGTTTTCAATTACATCCAATATTTCGGTGATAAAAGTCTCGCTTCCATCTTTTATGAAAAGCAGACTTGCCAGTTTTCGTGCTTCGTATTTGTCAATACAGCTAAATTTTTTCTTCATTAATCTTCAAGCAAGTATTTGTCTAACTTGTCTCTTGCTTTTTCACGCTTTTCCTGGTGTACTTTGAGGAACTGGTTTATCTTTTCAATAAGAATTGCCTTTAGCTCACCTGATAGCATCTTGCCTGACTTGTAGTCGTCATAGATTTTTTTCAGCTTGGCATCATCTGGCTCAAAGAAAATCCTGAGATACTGGTATGATACATCAATGTCTGGATTTCCGCCTTTTTTTCTGTGTTCTTCAATGTCTGGCTGTCCTCCAGAAAACGCATACTTGTTTACCTTCTTTTTTACAACCTCTGGCGAATCTGTTGTGTAAATTGTGGTCGTCTCCTCAGAGGCAGACATTTTTCCTCTAGGCCCTTCAAGCGATGGTATCATGATGTTGTGAATCAAGGCAGGCTTTATCTTTCCAATTTTTGGTGCAACATCACGTGTTATTCTAAAGTGTGGGTCTTGGTCAACACCTAAGGGTATCAGAACCGGCTTGTCTTCAAGAAAGCATGGCGCTGACTGGAGCGCTGTATAAAAAATCATGCCGGCGTTTGTCTCGTTTGTAAAACCAAAGACTGCTTTTGTGTTTGAGAAATTGATCTTTTTTGCAACCTGTGCTGCAATTGGATAAAGTGTCTTTATGTTTTTTGTATCAATTATGATTTTTGTATTCTCTGGCTTGAATCCAAGTACAATAAAGTCAAGTGCGTTTTCATTTGCAAAAAGCCTTGTTTCCTCAAGTGTCATGTTTTGCTTTGAATAGAACTTTTCATCATCTGTTAGCTGAAAATACATGTTAACATCAAACTTTTCCTGTAGCCATTTTGCAAAGACCCAAGGCACCAGATGCCCAATATGCGTATGTCCTGAAGGACCACGTCCAGTATAGAGGAAAAATTTCTTTCCTTTCTCATAATCATCAAGGATTCGGCCAAGGTCTCGATGGGAGAAAAAAATTCCCCTTCGTAACATAAAGTGTGATTCGCCAGTCAGCTTTTCGATTCGCTGTAAGAGTTGTTTTGAAATTTTTTCAGTCCCAAACTGTTTTATCAGCTTGTCATAATCTATTTCGCCTTCTACATGCCACGGTGTTACAATAAAGTCATCAGTAGGCATTCATTTTGACTTAGATTAAGGTTTAAAAAGTCTTTTTAGAACTTGGTAATATTGTCACAAGTTCTTCATCCTATTGAAAAAAAAATCATTAATGCCTTAAAGGAAACAGAAAAACTCAACATCGAAGAACTTGAACAAAAAACGAATCTTTCATCTGATCAGGTGCGACGTGGAATTGAATGGCTAAAGCTAAAAGGACTAGCTGATATTATCGAATCACAAGAAACTAAACACAAGCTTAGCTCTGCTGGATCTGAAGTGCTCAAAAGTGGTTTGCCTGAAAGAAAACTAGTCAACCTGTTAAATGAAGGGCCAAAGACATTTGATGAGGCAAAACAGTCGTTATCAGAATCAGATTTTCATGCAGCAATAGCCAACGCAAAAAGAAATGACTGGATACAAATTGAAAAAGATGACTCTACTACAAAAATTTCACTTAAAGTGCAAGACCCGCCATCATCTGCTGAGGAAAAAGTTCTCCAAGAGATAAACCAGGGAAACTTTGATCAAAATGCGTTATATCATGATCAAAATCAGCACGAAAAACTTGTCGGCTATTTTCGTCTAAAAAAGCTTGGTCTCATTGAGGAGATTGTTAAAAAATCAAAAACAGTTTCATTAACTGAAAAGGCAAAAGATATCGATACAAGCGAAAAGGGTCTTGCAGAAATTGATGTAGAGGCAGCAATTCCAGCTACATTTGTTGCAAGAGCCCACCCACTAAAGGAAGTGATAAACGAGATTCGTGAAATTTTTACAAGCCTTGGATTTACCGAGGTGCTTGGAAACTTTACGCAGCCAAGCTTTTGGAACTTTGATGCACTTTTTACCCCACAGGATCATCCGGCAAGGGAAATGCAGGATACATTTTACATCAAAGGCTATACATCTGACAAAGTTGCAAGCCCAGCCCAGATAAGGCAGGTATCAAAATCGCACAAGCTTGGATGGCGATACAACTGGAACATAGAAGAAGCAAAGAAGATGGTCCTGCGAACCCACACAACATGTGTTACAATAAAGTATCTTGCAGACCAAAAACCAGATGAGGCAAGAATATTTTCATTAGGTCGAGTCTTTCGAAACGAAAAGGTAAGCTACAAACATCTAGCAGAATTCAACCAGGTTGAAGGAATTGTTGTTGGAAAAGATGTGACACTTAGAGACCTTATGGGACTACAGCAAGAGTTTTACCGCAAGATGGGTCTGCCAAAGGTAAAGTTTTGGCCAACATTTTTTCCATACACTGAGCCATCACTGCAAAGCATGGTTTACAACGAAAGACTTGGAAAATGGGTTGAGCTGTTTGGCATGGGAATTTTCAGACCCGAAGTTACAAAGCCACTTGGCATCACAAAACCAGTTCTTGCATGGGGTGGGGGAATAGAACGCATTGCGATGCTAAAATATGGATTAGATGATGTAAGAGAATTTTACAACAATAATCTTGGTTGGCTGAGGACTGCAATACAATGCCAGTAGTAACACTATACCTTGATAGACTGCAAAGACTGGTTGGCAAAACAAGCAAAGAAAAAATAATTTCTACCCTGCCATTTCTTGGACTTGACATCGAAGAGCAGACAGACCAGTACATTCGCGTAGAGTACAGCCCAAACAGGCCAGATTATGCAACAGATTTTGGAATCGCAGCAGGACTTCAGGGCCTTTTAGGAATAAAAAAAGGACTAGTCAAACTTGATGTAAAAAGAGGACCTTACCAGCTAAAGGCAGACCAATCAGTAAGAAAAGTACGCCCATATGTTACAGCAATTGTTGCAAAAAACGGAAATCTAGACAATGAAACAATAAGACAGCTAATCACACTTCAAGAGGATCTTCACTTTGGAATTGGAAGGAACAGGAAAAAATCCTCAATTGGCATTCATGATTTAGATAAAATCGAGTTTCCAATACGTTACACAACTGCCACAAAAGAGCACAGATTTGTTCCACTAGGCTCAGAAACTGAAAGTACCATATCTGACATACTGCAAAACACCGAAGCTGGCTTGCAATACGGAAAGCTGCTTGAAAACGCAGAAGCCATGCCAATAATTCTAGATGCAAAAGGAAATACAATCTCATTTCCACCAATAATTAATTCTGCACTGACAACAGTTTCATCATCAACAAAAAATCTTCTAGTTGAAGTTACAGCAACTGACAAAAATACTGCCGAAGATACATTATCAGTTGTAGCTGCAACTCTGCAAAATGCTGGATTTTTACTAACTTCAGTACAAATTTCAGGGGCAAACAACACAACACCCTTACTTAAAACAAAAAAAATGAATCTTGGCGTGGAACTGACAAACAAGATTCTTGGTCTAAAGATGTCATCATCTGTCATCGCAACTGCATTAAAAAAATGTAGACTAGATGCACTGCCAAAAAGAAATAACATTTCTTGTACAATCCCAAGATTTCGATTTGACATACTTGGACCAATGGATCTAATTGAAGAGGTTGCACTAGGTTATGGAATTGAAAATCTAAAACCAACTCTTCCACAATCGTCTGCAGTTGGACAAAAAAACATTGTAACCAAACAGCTTGACTTGCTAAGCAAAATCATGGTAGGCCTTGGATTTACCGAAGCGCTAAACTCTAGCCTTGTTAGCAAAAACATTCAGTATGGTATGACAAATCGAGACTCGTTTGGCTTTATCCAAGTTGTTGAGTCAAAAAGCCAGGAACATACAATTCTTCGCGATATGTTGCTTCCAAGCATGCTTGATACTCTATCAAGAAATGTACATGAACAATATCCACAAAAATTATTTGAAATTGGAACAGTCTTTTCTGCTGATGATCCAATAAAAGAAGAGATCTCTTTGTGTTGTATCAGTGCACACAAAGACGCAAATTATTCAGAGATAAAATCAATTCTTCAGTCAACACTAAAAACAGGATTTAACATAGAGTGTGAAACAAAGACATCAACTCATTTCTGTTTTGCAAAAGGAAAAACTGCAGATGTAATTGCAAAAAACTCAAAGATTGGTGCAATTGGTGAGATTGATCCTGCGATAGTTGAGAACTTTAAGCTGCGTATGCCTGTTGTGGCATTTGAGATAAAACTATCTGGGTTAATATTCAACTAAATACTAGATAGTTGTGCCCAAAGTAGAGCATGCACGCAGACGGATTAGAATGACGATGATCGTATTCGATTGCAATGATTTCTAATTCACCCAGGTGTGCAACATGGGCAACCCCGGTCTCAGAACCAAACGAGGCCAGTGGCTAAAACCTATGACTTTGTGTGAGTCAGAACCGGGGGACATTTTATTAAAATCAAAAAATAAAATAGTTATTCTAGCTGAAAATCAATGATGGTAAATTACTGGCTTGTAAAGCAAGAGCCTACAAGTTACAGCTTTGAAACGCTAGAAAAGGAAGGCAAGGCTGTCTGGGATGGCGTTCACAACAATTTAGCGCTAAAACACATCAATGGCATGAAAAAAGGAGATCAGGCATTTTTTTACCATTCTGGCGATGAAAAGCAAATAGTAGGAATACTTGAGGTAATTTCAAACCCATATCCAAACCCAAAAGAAAAAGACAAGCGATTTGTAGTTGTCGATGTTAAACACAAAAAGCGACTAAAAAGACCAGTCACTTTAGCTGAAATAAAAAAAGAAAAAAAATTCAAAGACTGGGAGCTGTTACGAATCTCAAGACTGTCTGTTATGCCAGTGCCAAAAGAAATCTGGGATGAAATACTAGAGAAATCACAGAAAGATTCCTGAGATAATCGGTTTATTGATATATATGATATTTTTACTAAAATCATGGCAACTGCCTATGTTTTAATAAACTGCGAACTAGGTTCAGAAGAGGCAATCATACAACAGCTAAAGAGCCTCGAAGGGGTCAAAGAAGTCCATGGAACTTTTGGAGCATACGACATCTTGGCAAAAATTGAATCTCCAACAGTTGAATCACTGCGTGAAACAATAACATGGAAGATTCGCAAAATTGAGAAGATTCGCTCTACTTTGACTTTGATGGGCATAGAAGGCCAATCTTAAAATCCTCTTTTTCTTGTTATGCTTTTGCATTTTATTTTCGTAATAAAAGATTCTGATCTAGGCAAAAGGGACAAAGAGTTTGACTATGTAAAACAAATGGCGCAGTTTTACAAGATTTGGATAAAAAATAACTTTTCAAAAGACTTTGATGTGCAGTGCGACGAGATGATAACAAAGCCTCGTGGATTATTTAACAAACTTGACACTACAACACTGCTAAAAGATCACAGAGACCGCGGTGAGGATATCTATCATTTTTACTTGTGCCACTTTAGGCCGCTATGGACTGACTGTACCTGTGAGGGGTATCATGCAGAAAATTTTGGAATGATCTGGTGGCAACCTCAAAAAGATCACAATGAATTACTATTTTTGGCAGAAAAAAACTGTACTACAGTCTCACATGAACTAGCACATGAACTGCTACGACAAGGCAGAGACAAAAATTATGTTGATGCAGTACATGATGTTTGGACAAAACACACATTTGCTAATTTGCCATTTGAAAAATACGACAAAGATTTTAAAAAAACAAACACAGATCCACTTTTTCTAACGCTGGACACATCAAGTTTTAAACAATAAAAATTTTAGAATGTATCTATGAAAATTTAAACTAACTTTGTTACAGAATAAATTCTATTTTCAAAGTTTGCAGTTTTAAAATCTAGTTTGTTTTCTGGATCCTGTTTTCTTGACTTGCTTAGCTTCTCAAGATAAACAAGTGACTCGCCTTTGAATCCAACAGACGAACCATAAATGGCATCAGTCAGCATTGTTCCATGGTCACCACGCTTTACATCATCGGCAATTTCATAGAACTTGATTGCTTCTCGCTTCTGAACTGGAGTTCCAGTTGCCTTGTTAAACGCAATTGCAATATACACACCGTTGTTTTTTACTGCAACAAGTATCTTGTGATTCTTTCCTGATTTTCCAGGAATTGCTTCATTTATCAAAACTTCACACTTGTGATACATGCTTGAAACATATGCAAAAAATCGATATTGGCCAAACATGCCTTTTTCATCATCTTCACATTCAACAAATACTCGATGGAGTCGCTCAAGTGCTTTATCATTCATGCTTTGTAGTCTGTCATCGAGTCGTCCCCTCTCTAATAGCTCAGACTCGCAATCCTTTGCAATTAGATGCAAGATAAAGTCTGGTAGATTATAATTTTTAAGATTAGCAACAAACGCACCTGCCTGTGACATGCCAAACTTTGGAAAACCTTTTTTAACCATTTTTATTGTTACCTCGCTTTTTTCAGGATAAATTAAATCCCTGAACCTGTCCCCCCAAACACCATACTACTATATCGTTTATAGTTTATAATTGTTACAAATTCAAGGATCAAAAACATATTAACAAGAAAAAATTCAAACTCGCATTATTTTTCAGGCATACAACCATTAAATTCTTGTAAAGAGGTACTAGTTGTTATGGAAATAGAAAGCACACCTGAGCTTGCTTTGAATGTATACAAAAGGCTTGAGGAAAATATTTCCAAATTTAGAAAATTAGTTGGAAGACCACTTACACTTTCAGAAAAAATTCTAGCAGGCCATCTAGAACAGATGCCAAACAAGGCACCACAGGAGGGAAAAGACTATGTCTTTTTAAGACCTGACAGAGTCGCACTACAAGATGTTACTGGGCAAATGGTACTGCTACAATTCATGCAGGCAGGCCTAAAACAGGCTACACTACCTACTACAGTCCACTGTGATCATCTGATCCGGGCACAAGTTGAGGGAGAAACTGACATGAAAATTTCTTTAAATGAAAACAGCGAGATATTTCGGTTCTTAGAGTCATCTTGCAGCAAGTTTGGAATTGGTTTTTGGAAGCCTGGTGCAGGAATAATTCATCAAGTCGTTCTTGAAAACTATGCATTTCCTGGAGGTCTTATGATAGGAACCGACTCTCATACTCCAAATGCTGGCGGCCTTGGCATGGTTGCAATAGGTGTTGGGGGAATAGATGCAGCAGAGACAATGGCAGGACTTCCATGGGATCTGCTTTATCCAAAAAGAATTGGCGTTTATCTGACTGGCAAACTAAACGGATGGACCGCACCAAAAGATATCATACTATACGTTGCAGGCAAGCTTACAGTATCTGGTGGGACAAACGCCATAATCGAATACTTTGGACCTGGCGCAAAATCAATCAGCTGTACAGGAAAGGCAACCATAACAAACATGGGTGCTGAGATCGGTGCAACATGTTCAATTTTTCCATATGATGAAAGAATGGAAAAATATCTTAAAACTACAAATCGTGAAAAAATTGCCGAACTTGCAAACAAGCACAGAGAACTGCTTGTACCAGATCCTCAAATAGAGCAAAATCCAGAAAAATATTTTGATAAAATAATCAGAATCGACCTTTCAACACTAGAGCCACACGTGGTAGGACCGCACACACCTGATCTTGCAAGGCCAATATCACATCTGGCTGATGATGTAAGGAAAAATGCATATCTTGATAAAATATCAGTTGCACTCATTGGAAGCTGCACAAACTCTTCATACGAAGACATGTATCGTGCAGCAAGTATAGCAGAGCAAGCAAAAGCAAAGGGGCTAAAATCCAAAGTTCCACTACTTGTTACGCCAGGTTCAGAACAAATCCGTGCAACAATAGAGCGAGACGGACAGATGGATTCACTAAAGGCAATTGGTGCTACAGTTCTTGCAAATGCATGTGGTCCATGCATTGGGCAGTGGAGCAGGCCTGAGCTAAAAAAAGGAGAACCAAATACTATAGTTACATCATTTAATCGAAACTTTCCAGGACGAAATGATGGAAAAAGAGAGACAATGAACTTTATTGGAAGCCCTGAGCTAGTGATCGCACTTGCACTTGGAGGAAGTCTTTCATTTAATCCACTTAAAGACTCACTAGAGACTCCAAGTGGTGCACAATTCAAACTGGAACCGCCAGAAATAGCTCCTGATGTTCCAAGCAAGGGATTTAACAATGCAAGGGATGGCTATGTTACACCATCTCAAAATCCAGAAAGCGTTCAGGTAATTATTGACAAAGACAGCAACAGATTGCAAAGACTGGAACCATTTTCACAATGGGATGGAAAAGATTTTGAAAAACTTGTAGTCCTAGTAAAAACAAAGGGAAAATGTACAACCGATCACATCTCTCCTGCAGGTGCATGGCTGGCCTATAGGGGACATCTTGATAAGATAAGTGACAACCTACTTCTTGGCGCTGTAAATGCGTTCAACGATGAGGTAGGAAAGGGAAAAAACGTACTAAACAACAAGATAGAACCATTTCCACAAATTGCAAGACAGTACAAACAAAATGAAATAAGATGGGTAATAATTGGTGGCGATAACTATGGTGAGGGAAGCAGCCGTGAACACGCTGCAATGACTCCAAGATATCTTGGCTGTGCAGCTGTTATTGCTAAAAGCTTTGCAAGAATACATGAAACCAATCTAAAAAAACAAGGGATACTTGCCCTGACATTTGCAAACCAGTCAGACTATGACAGGATAAAAGAGTCTGACACAATTAGTATTGTTGGTCTTGCAAATCTTGAGCAAGAAAAACCGGTAAAATGTATCATACATCATGAAAACAGTAAAGAAGAAATCTTACTGAATCACTCCTACAACAAATCTCAGATTGAGTGGTTCCGTACAGGAGCTGCACTAAACGTTTTACGCACACGAGTGAAATAACCTAAAAACTTACGTGGGGCCGACCGGAGTTGAACCGGCGACTTACGGGTCACTACAGCTCCAAACTCACATCATCTTGTAATCAGTAGCTTAGTTTAACCTCTGGAGCCCTTAGCGGTGATCTAAACGTAGACACTGTCGCCCTACCAGGCTAGGCTACGACCCCACAACTAATGAGAAAAATTGCTTGAATTTTAAGTTATTTTTGCCAACACTTTATTTGCAATTACACTTGACGATCATAGAGCATGGTAAGACCTATTTTGTTGATTGCTGGCGCAATACCAGTAATTCTTGCAATTTTAATTGCAATACCAATGATCACAAAACCTGACATACCATTTAGTGCAGTTGTTCCAACTGACCAAATAGAACTAGAATATACAAAACATCAACTGCAAAAAATTTCATTTGGTGTAACTGAAGAGACTCAATCACAAAAAACAGAAATTCTTGTCATAAAAGATGATGGAACAGTTCGCTATAGTGTAATAGACAAAGGAAATCCAAAACCAGATCAGCGCTCAACTATCGATGAAGAAAAGATACGAAAACTAACTGCACTAATCAAAGAGACAGGCTTTATGGCTATACCGTCTGAATCATTTGAGATTGGCGAAGATATTAGCGAGTACACAAAATCTTCACTCAAAGTAACCCTAAATGGACAAACAAGACAGATTCACTGGCCAGAACAAAATGCTACCAGCCAGTTTATTCCGCCAATTATAACTATGG
>JAUYOQ010000085.1 GCA_030697975.1 Nitrosopumilaceae archaeon
AAAGAGTAAAAGGATCACATGTAGAGAAAATAGTTTGAGTGACGATCAGAATTTTACCTTTTTTCCCTTTTTACGTGTTTTGCAAGATCTTTTGTCTTTTCTGATTTTGAGTATTTCAAAACATATTCTAGCATTGCCTCTTCAAATGATTGCTGAAAATCACCTTTTCTCAGCCCTTTTCTTCTGTAGATTACATCTCGGAATTCATGCAAAATTTTATCATCAATTGTTGCGTTGATATGCTCCATTTACATACCATAATTTTGTAATGTCAACAATAAACTATTCATCATAATACTTTTGATAAAGTACTAAACATCCCTGATTAATTTTTTGCAGAATAGACATAATCATCATACACTATACTCAGACACAGACACTATATTTTTATTCAAACAATTCATCAAAAAATTATGAATGAAGTATATGTTATGCTAAATATTGATTATAAGAGCCACAAGAACATTATTGAAAAGGTAAAAAAGATTCCAACCGCAAAATCAGTAAAGACCGTTTATGGCATTTACGATGTTTTAGTAATCCTAGAATCTGATGATATGCAAAAGATAAAAAACGCAATCGATGTTGATTTGCACAATATTGATGGAATCAATAACATGACCTCGTTGATTGCAATCAACTGAGATTAAATTTGGTTCAACAATATGACGTGACTATAGTAGGGGCAGGGCCTGCGGGTCTTTCTGCTGGAATATTTGTAGCAAGGCAGAAGACGCCATACCTTATTATTTCAAAAGATCTTGGAGGACAAATGAATTTGATCCCAAAACTTGAAAATTATCCAGGCACCATAATGTCAAGTGGTTCACTTTTAGCTAAAACACTAGAGAGTCAGTATCTTGCCTTTGGCGGCGAGATAACTTATGATATAGTAGAAAATATAGATGAAACTGAAGAAGGCTTTAAAATAAAAACTGTTCGTACCGAATATTTTTCAAAAGCAATAATTCTTGCGCCAGGCAAGGTTCCAAATAATTTGGGTCTTGCAAATGAATCCATGTTTGCAAACAGAGGAATACATTATTGCACAAAGTGCGATGCGCCATTTTATCAAGGAAGATCAACGGCTGTAGTTGGGGTTGGAGGCTATCTTGTTGAAGCTGGCATCTTGCTTTCAAGAATGGCAGCCAAAGTATACTTGATCTATAAAGGAGGAAAACTTGGCGGTGACCAAGATATGATTACTTCACTTGAAAAAAAAGAAAATGTTGAGCTTGTACCTCACTCAAACATAAAGGCAATAAATGGCTCTAACACCCTTCAAGAAATAATCGTAGAGGATTCTTTAGGACATCAAAGAACAATACCTGTTGCGGCGTTGTTTATCGAGATGGGCTTCAAAATTAATCTTGATTTTGTAAAACACCTTGTCAAGCTCAATCAAAAAGGTTAAATCGAGGTGACGGAGGATGGCAAAACTTTTCATACAGCAATTTT
>JAUYOQ010000096.1 GCA_030697975.1 Nitrosopumilaceae archaeon
CGTTGTTTCCAGTATAGTCCTGCATTACTTCGTATTCTATTTGCTTCCAGCTTCCAACGTATTCTTCGATTAGAATCTGTCCTACCATGCTTGCAGAAAGTCCACGCCATGTGATCTCGTATAGTTCGATTTCGTTATATGCAACGCCTCCTCCCTTGCCGCCTAGTGTGTAAGCTACCCTGATAATTACTGGATACCCAATTTCTTTTGCAACAGACTTTGCGTCTTCAAATGAACGTACAGTCTTGCTTTTAAGAACTGGAACGCCACACTCAATCATAGAATCTTTGAAAAGCTGCCTGTCTTCTGTTGCCTTTATGCCAGCAATTTGTGTTCCAAGTACTTTGACTCCATATTTTTTTAGTATTCCAAGCTCATCTAGTTTTACTCCGCAGTTTAGCGCAGTCTGGCCCCCAAATCCAAGCATCAGGCCATCTGGCCTTTCTTTTTCAATTATTGATTCAACATATTGCGGATTTACAGGAAGAAGGTATACTTTGTCTGCAAACCTTGTATCGGTTTGAATTGTTGCAATGTTTGGATTGATTAGAATACTTTTCAGTCCATCTTCTCGAATTGCCTTGAGGCATTGGCTACCGGAGTAGTCGAATTGACGGTCGTTTTAGCGACTTTCGCCAGCTTCTCCGATTTTTATTGCCCCACTTCCAAGTACTAGAATCTTTTTTATTGATTCATTCTTTGGCAGTCTTGCCCTCCTCCATTAGATGTTTCAGCTCTTCAAAAACAAACTCACAATCATAAGGGCCAGGTGAGGCTTCAGGATGAAACTGTACTGCAATGCATTTTTTCTTTTTGTGTTTTATTCCTTCAACAGTTTTATCATCTGCGTTTGTAAACCATAATTTGAAATTAGACTTTTTGAGCGATTTAGGGTCTATGCAGTAGCCATGATTTTGGCTTGTAACGTACACATGATTATTTTCTAGATTAATGCAAGGCTTGTTCTGCCCACGGTGTCCATATTTTAATTTGTAAGTTTTAGCATCGCCAGCAAGACCAATTATTTGTGCACCTAAACAAATTCCCAATGTTGGAATGTTTTTTGCAATAAGTGACTTTGCAGTCTTGATTGTAGCCTTGCATTTTTTTGGATCACCTGGGCCGTTGCTGATAACAACGCCTTTCGGATCATAAGATAAGATTTTTTCAATCGTAGTATTCCATGGAACCTTGATTACCTTGTATCCAATTTTTCTAATGTTTCGAATAATTGCATTTTTTACACCTGTGTCTATTACGACTACAGATTTTGGCTCATTTCCAAAGACTTCTTCTTTTTTTGTTGATACTTCATCCATGAACTCTTCAGAATTATATTTTGGCGCCTTTGCCAATTCGCGCTTGATTTTTTCTTCATCGATTTGAGTATCAGAGACTGCCAAGGCTGCCATCATAACGCCAGATGTTCGAAGCTTTTTTGTTAATTCCCTAGTATCTATTCCTGAAATTCCAGGTATATTTTCATTGTAAAGCCACTCATCAAGTGTAAGTGAGAGATTCCAGTGGCTTGCAATTGTTGAAAGCTCATGAACTACTAGTCCCCGTATCTGAATCTTGTTTGATTCAAAGTGCTTTGATATGCCATCATTGTCTCTTTGTGCAAGATCTGGAACGCCATAGTTTCCAATAAGAGGATATGTCAGTGTAAGAATTTGGCCGCTATAGGATGGGTCTGTTAAGGTTTCATTGTACCCAACCATTCCAGTGTTAAAGACTAGTTCGCCAAAAACGGTTTTTGGGTAACCAAAGCCATTTCCTTCAAAAACGGTGCCATCATCAAGAATCAATTTTCCAAACTTGTTTACGTGTTTGGCTTTTTTTGTGGTTATTGTGACCCTCGACAAGTGAATTTGTTTGCAGATTTAAATGCTACTTTCTTATTATGTTTACGGAATAATTCTTGGAGGTGCAAGTATTGCATATTCCGAAAAAGATATTTGGAAAGAAAAATTCAAAAACACATACGAAAAACGATAACTCGATAATAACAAATTTGGATATTTAAAATATTAATGGATTAGTAAGAGGGTGATGTTAAATTATGATATGACACAAGAACACGATTTAAAACAAATAATTCAAGAGTCGTTTAAAAAATTAAAGAATGATTTTTACCGAACTTATAAGATCGAAAAAAGGGAAGAAGATACATGGCCTCCAACTCTTGAATTAAGAGATATAGTTGAATCTATTCCACCTAATTTACAAATAATTGAATTAATGGGACCGCAAGATCATCAAGTTTTGAAAAATGGTAAAGGATACATTTTGAAATATAATTTTGATGAACCTAATTCAGATAAAATTGAATTTTGTGGATCTGTGCACTACACACAACCAGAAAAATTAGTCTCAATATTGGTTGATAAATTTCATTTGAATGAAGAGACAATAAAAAATTATGCAATCGACATCTGTAAGAATTTTCAAATAACAGGTATGTGGGAGCCAAATGAAAGCTGGCATCTTCATTTTATTCCTGACGATATTGTAAAAAACCCTCAGGCATTACAGAATTCATTACGTTTACTTTTTCTTTCATTTCCCAGATATACTCCACTCTCTGGCAAATTTCGAAGACCTTTTCACGAATATTACTCAGAACTCTATGATCTCAAACCTGATCCTGTCATTTCCTATGATGAGTTTATTAAACCCGACAGAATGAATTCTACTTTCAAGCTGTCATTAAATAAAATACAAAATATTATTGGAGAGATTAAATTGATTCCCTTAGTTCCTGAAGAAGTAAAAACAGTCTTTAACCGAGCAAAGCAGCTTTTCATTTTTGGCTTTTTTAGATACGAGTTTTTCACAATTTCACAGCATTATGCATACCTTGCCTTAGAATCTGCAATAAAGGCAAGGTACATGAAATCGTTAGGAATCAAAGCAATGTTATCTATAAAAAAAGATCAGGAATTTAGTAAAGAACTTACTGTAACAACCTATGGAGCAATCTTGGGTTTCTGCCGGCGTGAAAAATTAGATCTTCGTAAATTATTGATAAATGGTAAACCTTTTCCTTATTCTTCGAAAAAATTGTTAGACTGGTTCGAAGAAAATCATCTAATTAGAAAATGGGAAAGAGGCAGTTATGATGCTGGGTTAATGTTAAGACATCATCACTCACATCAGGAACGTCCAGGTCTATATGTGCCGGATTCAGATATACTAAAAAGAATCGCGGAGCAAATTAATTATCTTTTTCACACCTTAACAAAAAATGGCATGAAATAGTCAATCGTGCTGTAAATAAGGCACAATTTTGAATATCGTGTCAATTTTGGAGATTTTGACACAATACGATTAAACAACTTATAGTGCCTTAAACTGTGCACTCCACTTGTAGTAGGCACGGATCATTTCAGATGAAACGCTTGGTTTTCTTCTTTCCAGTATTTCCCTAAAATCTAACATTGTTATCTCCCTAGGCTGCGGTTTTACTT
>JAUYOQ010000097.1 GCA_030697975.1 Nitrosopumilaceae archaeon
TGAGCCACCTTCAATTGAAACGTTTGCATCTGCCCTCATCGCACCTTCAAGTGATGGGTCTGATACTCCCAAGTTTTCAAGCAAATCAGATAATATATTCAAAAATAGTCTTACTTGTTTTGGATTTTCAAAATCAGGATCTGTTACAATTTCAACAAGTGGTGTTCCGGCACGATTGTAATCAACAAGTGTGATTTGTGTTCGCTCAGAGCTTCCCTCATAAATTAGTCTGCCAGGATCTTCTTCAAGCTGAATCCTTCGTATTTGAATTTCTTTTCCTTCTACGCTAATTTTTCCTTCTTGACCGATACTGGTTGGACCATAGATGTTTAGTTGTGTAATCTGAAAGTTTTTTGGCAAATCTGGATAAAAGTAGTTTTTTCTAAAAAATGCAATTTTTGGTGGAGTTTTGCAGTTTAGTGCCATTGCAATGACTGTAGCCTTTTCAATGGCCTTTTTGTTTAGCCTTGGAAGCGAGCCTGGAAGCCCAACACAAACAGGGCAAATGTTCGTGTTTGGCTCAAATCCACGATAATCTGCCTTGCAAGAGCAAAATAGCTTGCTCTCAAGCTTTTTCAGCTTACAGTGAATTTCAAGACCAATCTTTGTCAAAGCGGCACCTTTGGAAGATTCGTTGTACTCTCAAGTGCATATGCTGCCTGAAAAAGTGATTTTTCTTGCATCGAGTCTGCAATAATTTGAATTCCAATTGGCAAACCATTTGAAATCTCAAATGGAACAGAAATTGCAGGTTTTCCTGTAAGATTTGCTGTAACGGTATTAAAATCAATAAGAAACATTGCTACAGGATCATCTAGTTTTTCTCCAAACTTGAATGGCAAAATTGGAACTGTTGGCGCTACAAGAAAATCAACCTTTTTGAACGCTGCATTGATTTCCTTTGTTAGTCGGCTTTTTACTTTTAATGCCTTTAGAAAATATTTTCCGGCATGGCCTGCAGATGGGACAAACCCGCCAATGATTAATCTTCTTGTTACCTCTGGTCCAAAATTTCGTCTTACTTTTGAAATGTAAGAATTAAACTCGTATCCTTCTAAATCAAAATCAAAACCATAACGAAGGTTGTCATATCTTGCAAGATTGCTTCCAGCTTCTGTTGATGTAATTGTGTAGTAAGACGCAACAGAATAATCGACCATATCAATAGATATTTCTTGGCACTTTGCTCCGAGATCCTCAAACTTTGCAAGTGCTTTTTTTGTAGCAGAAGATACATCTTTATCAGTTCCTGCTCCAACCATCTCAGAAATTATTCCAATTTTTTTCCCATCAATTCCTGAATCAATGTCTTTTAGATAATCTTCGCCATGATTGTCGATTGTGGTATTGTCATTTGGATCTATTCCCGAAATTACATTGAGAAGAAATGCAGTGTCTTTTACTGTTCTTGCCATTGGACCAATCTGTTCGATACTATTTGCATATGAAATCAGACCATATCTGCTTACAAGACCATATGTTGGCTTGAGGCCAACTATAGAACAAAAACTAGCTGGGTTTCTTACAGAACCGCCTGTATCAGAACCAAGGGACGCAACAGATTCAAGTGCGCTAACTGCAACTGCACTCCCGCCTGATGAGCCTCCTGGA
>JAUYOQ010000107.1 GCA_030697975.1 Nitrosopumilaceae archaeon
CAGGTGTTAATGGAGATATTCCACCCCAATCATTTATGCCAACGGAAAGAAAACTTTGATAAGACATTGGTGAGAGATTTGGAGGAATTTGGATATTCATATCAGGCATTATCACTCTTGTTAGTGCAACTATTCTCTTGAAGTAATTTTCATCAACTGGAGGGAAATCAGACATAATTGTATCATCTTTTGGTTGAAAATTCTGCAAAATCACTTCCTGAATATTGCCAAATATCTCATGAATTTTCTTTATCGCAAAAATAGATTCAATAATTTCATTTCCTGTCTCTCCTATTCCAACAAGAATCCCTGTAGTCATTGGAATCCCAAGTTCTCCGGCGTTTTCAAGTACATGTAATCTAGCATCTGGTTTTTTACTGGGGGCAAAGTGATGCGGCATGTTTTTTTCTGAAAGACGTTCACTTGAATTCTCAAGCATTAATCCCATACTGGGATTAGTTTTTCTAAGCTCTCTCATCTCATCTTTTGTCAGATTTCCGGCATTTGTGTGAGGAAATAATCCATTTTCTAGGGCAATTTCAGAACAATACGAGAGGTATTCTGCTGTACTTGAAAAGCCGTTATTTTTTAGCCATTTTCTTGCATCATCATATCTTTCCTCTGGTCGTTCGCCTGTAACAAACAAGGCTTCTACACATCTGTACTTTTTTGCAATCTGAGCAAGTTGTAGTACATCGTCTTTATTCATCATTGAAAGTTTTGATTCTCCTGGTTCTGCTTTGTATGTACAGTAAGAACAAATGTCTCTGCAAAGGTTCACGACATTAAAAAACGCCTTTTTTGAAAAAGTAACAATGTTTTTCTTGTTATTATTTCTTAGTATTTTAGCTGTATTGAAAAGTTCTGTAGGATTATGTTTTGAAATGTTAAAAACATCAATTGCGTCTTGGAATGTTATTTTTTTGCCTTCAAGAACATGATTTAATATTTCACAATTTAAAATGAGATTACTCAACGACTCATTAGCTCGACTTGAAGTATTTATTCTTGTTCTAAAAAGTAACACGAATATTCTGGTAGAATGGTATCACATTAGTTTGCTAATTGATTTAAACTGTAAAGTTTGCGGAAAACCATTAGGATTTGCAAATTCTTTTGTAGATGCCTTTTGTTTA